>JAOZUV010000077.1 GCA_029938505.1 Bacteroidales bacterium
TAAACCATCCCCAACCCAAACGGAGCATCGCATCGGCTTTTATAGGAATTAAGTGAAACGAATTATGTTCTTTCACTTTGTTTTTATCGTAATTAACTTCTTTAACCGTTAATCCATCAGCATCTATAAGTTCAATTGGTACATTTTTGTTATCAAATACCCGTTTTGTTTTTGAGGCATAACGCAATCCAAATACCATACCTGCCGAAATATGGAAACTATTTCGCTCATTATAAGCATTGGTTTGGTATTCGAAAATAATGGGGATGTTAATATAATTTACCGTCATTTTATTTTTTTCGGTAGTAGCACCGCTATTAGTATAACCCATAATAGCAGCCTCATCCGAAACCAAAGTGGTGTTATTGTCGAAACTATAATTTCTGTATTCAAATCCAACACCCGTAATAAATCCCCAATGATTGTTTTTTGAAATAGGTAGGTTCTGCTCAAATAAATTGATATCTATGCGGGTAGATTTTCCGAGATTCAGATCCAAAAATTCGTATCCGGCAGGAAAATCCATATCATAATCGGATGTTAAATAACCATTGACTCCCAAATCAAATCCACCCCAATGTCCATTGAATCTGTTTCTGTAAATTTTTCGATAACGTGTATTTCCATATTCATCCACTAAAAACTGATGACGACCTAATTCAACAATAGTTGAATCGCCACGATCACCAACTCTAACATTCAAGCCTTTGAAACCATAGCGAGAATCGGAACGTGAACTAGAGCGTGAACGAGAACGAGAACTAGAGCGTACTATATAGCTTTCGTCATCTCTATTATTATTTCTATAGCTAGTTTGCGAACGATCATTTCTATACCCATTTGCATTGTTTTTAATCACTTTTTTTGGAGTGCCAGCATATATAATATTGTTAACAGCATTAGAAGTAATTGTTAATGTATCGCTAATATTTATGTTAGAAGCTGTTTTGCTACGGTTGTTAATCGTTCCATTAATAGCCTCTAAATCGCTAGCTGTTAAACTGGCTGTTCCATCTAAATTTGCATCCAAAAGCTCGGCATTTCCATGAAGCACTAATTCTGATGCACCATGCATATCAACCAATAGTTGTTTGGTGTTGATATTGATGTCGGCAATAGCCGCTCCACTGATATTAATTTTTAATGTTTCAGTAGGCATGAGATCTTTTGCATAAAACTCAGAAGCCCCTGATAAATAAACTTCCGATAAGTAAGGTGCTGTGATATAAACGTTCAAAACACTCGGGCTTCTTAAGCTGTTATTCTTGATTGTTAAAACTCCATTCGTTAGTTTGCTTATAATTTGATTTTGTTTGTTTTCGTTGGTTTCAACAACAAGGCTGTAATTTTCTGCAGGCGTATAATTGATGATAAATGTTTCTCCTGCATTTATAGTGTTAAAAGCCTCAACGGTTCTTTCTTGTTTTGTAATAGCATTGCTTGTGCTTTGTGCATAAGTATAATTTGTAAAACAGCAAATGCTCAAGGCAATGATTACTAAATGTATGATATTTCCCCTTTTCATAACTTTGTATTTAAGTTTTTATATTTTCTCTTAGGACGGTGTCAACGAAAAAAATGTTACAATACGTAAAAATTAATTCGCCGATCTTGATAATTCCATCTCTGACTTCTCATTATTTGCTTTTCCTTCTCTATTAGCTTTTGAGTTTAATCGCATATTTGTTCCAGTTACTTCATTCACTCTTTCCAGTCCAATATTTGCCAATACCCAAAGTGGTCCAATTTTATTTGGATCTTTTACATCTGTTTTACTATCATTTTCACGATTTTTGTTTTTTGCAAACAGTCCCTGCCAAATTGATTTGATCGCATTATTTCCAGGCTCATCATTTTGTGCATAATTTACCAGCTCTCCATTTTGGATGGGTGCAAACATAAAATCAATATCCTTTTGGAGGATAAATCGTGTGGGTTTAAATTTAACTCGCAAAGTAGCAAGCTGTTCTTTAGTATTCAAATTTGTTTGCAATTTTTGAATTTCCTCAATAGGTATGCTGAATTCCTGCAAAATTGCAAGGTTTACTTGTTCAATAACTTTGAAATTTGGAGTGATATTTTCTGTTGAAATAGTGCTAATGACTCTTGCAAAAATAAAATCCATCTTTTTGGGAACCGAAATTCGATCTTCGAGTTTTGCCGATTGAGTTTGTACTATTTCTTTATCGCTTTTGCTGAAAAAGAAAATGCTCAATAAAAGAAGTATAGAAGCCGCTGCCGAAGCCGAATAGATCCATGATTTTCGTTGATAGAATGGATATTTCTTCAGGGCTTTTTTATTTGGATATTGTATCGAAAGATCGGCCTCAAGCCTGCTTTTTTTGTATAAATTTTGCGTTTTTAAAAGGGCTGGGTTCAGTCGCATAAACTTATCCAATTCAGTTTCCTGATTGCTTGTTAAATCACCTTCGGTGGAAGCAATAAAATGCTCTTTGTAATTTTTATCGTTAATATTAGCTGTTGAAGTAATCTGAGGCTTTTTAATTGAGGATTTTAAATCAAAGGATATGTTTTCATCCGCAACTGCACTGATAATCTCAAGATCTTCAAACTCTGCTTTGATGTCAGAGTGCTCATCCAAAAAAGCAAACAATGATTCTTCCAAGGCTGGGTTTAATTTCCCATCCATGAAATCAATCAAAAACTGTTCATAGTTTTGTTTGGTGATTTTCATCTTTCCTTTTTTTATGCAACTACATCCATACTTACCAAATAGTTTTTCAGAAACACTCTGGCTCGGTAGATATACACTTTTACTTGAGATTCAGTCAACTCAGTTATTTCTCCAATTTCTTTGTAGGAATAACCTTCATAATCGCGAAGCAAAACAACCACCCTTTGTATCTCGGGTAGTTTATCTACAGCTTCGCTGATAATTTCTTTTAGATCAGAATATGAATTTTCAGTTGGCCTGCTATCGATATGATGATCTTCTATTTGGGTAACTCTTTTCTCATATCGAACAACATTGATAAAGCAATGATAGGCCGTCGTAAATAAATACGACTTTGATTTCTTATAATCCACATCCTCAACTTTGTCCCATAATCTGACAAATGCTTCTTGCACAACATCTTTAGCCTTATCAGCATCCTTAATATTCTTAAGAATAAACCGATAAACCCCGTCTGAATATTGATCCACACAGCTGTTGTATTCCGCAGTCGTCATTAATTTGTTTTTGTCTTGGTTTTGTTTTCAAATATAGGACGAAGTAAGTAACAATAATGTTACAAATAAAAGTTAATTTAATTTCTTGTATTGAAATTTCATGAAATAGATGAATTTTAATGGAGATATTTCCTCACTTTGTTCGTCAAGATGACATTCTGAACCGAAGTGTAACGAAGCTTGGCATAGCCAATCAATAAGCAGAAGAAAAAAAGAGTGCTTCTAATCTAATTTAAGGACAGCCATAAATGCTTTCTGAGGAACCTCTACATTACCAACTTGACGCATCCGTTTCTTCCCTTTTTTTTGTTTTTCGAGCAACTTACGTTTACGGGTAATATCACCTCCATAACATTTTGCAGTTACATCTTTACGAACAGCTTTTACTGTTTCGCGGGATATGATTTTTGCGCCAATAGCCGCTTGTATTGCAATGTCGAATTGCTGACGCGGGATTAATTCTTTTAGTTTTGAACACATCCTTCGGCCAAAATCGTAGGCATTGTCTCGGTGAATCAAAGTAGAAAGAGCATCCACAGATTCACCATTTAATAAGATGTCTAGCTTTATCAAATTGGCTACTTGATAACTTGATTGATGATAATCGAAAGAGGCATAGCCTTTAGAGATACTTTTTAATTTGTCGTAAAAATCAAAAACAATTTCGCCCAATGGCATTTCAAAAGTAACTTCTACACGATCGCTTGTTAAATACACTTGATTTTTCAGTGTCCCTCTTTTATCAATGCAAAGCTTCATTACCTGACCAACATAATCTGACTTTGAAATGATTTGAGCAGTGATATAAGGCTCTTCAATATGATCAATATATTTTTCTTCGGGTAATCCGGATGGGTTGTGTACCTCCATCTTTTCCCCTTTTTTGGTGACCACATTATAGGATACATTTGGAACGGTAGTAATCACATTCATATCGAATTCCCGATCTAAGCGTTCTTGAACAATTTCCATATGCAATAAACCCAAAAATCCACAACGAAAACCAAATCCTAAAGCAACTGAGGATTCAGGAACAAATGTCAAAGAAGCGTCATTTAATTGAAGTTTCTCAATCGAAGCTCTAAGCTCTTCGTAATCATCTGCATCAACGGGATAAACACCTGCAAACACCATGGGCTTTACTTCTTCAAATCCTGGAATTACATTCTGACTAGGATTTTTTACATGTGTAATCGTATCCCCAACTTTAACTTCTTTGGAGGTCTTGATTCCGCTGATAATATAACCTACATCACCTGCAGCTAGCATTGGTTGTGATTCGCGCTCCAATTTTAAATAACCAATTTCATCGGCATGATACTCTTTCCCTGTATTTACAAATTTTACAAAATCACCTTTTTTGATGCTCCCATTCACGACACGGAAATAAGCGATAATTCCACGGAAAGAATTGAATACAGAATCGAATATTAAAGCTTCTAAGGGAGCCTCCGCATCACCCGCAGGTGCTTCAACTTTTTGAATTATTTTGTGTAAAATTTCTTCAACACCCATGCCTGTTTTGCCACTGGCCTCAATAATATCTTCCTCATCACAGCCAATCAAATCAACGATTTGATCTTTTACTTCATCAGGCATGGCATTCTCCAGATCCATTTTATTTAAAACTGGAATAATCTCAAGATTATTTTCAATGGCTAAATATAAATTTGAAATGGTTTGGGCTTGTATTCCTTGAGTTGCATCTACAATTAAAAGAGCCCCTTCGCAGGCAGCTATTGATCGCGATACTTCGTAAGAGAAATCAACATGGCCGGGAGTATCAATCAGGTTTAATTTATAATCCTCACCTTCGTATTTATAATTCATTTGAATGGCGTGACTCTTGATCGTGATACCTCGTTCACGTTCAATTTCCATATCGTCTAATACTTGAGCTTGCATATCTTTGCCCGAAACAGTATCAGTAAATTGAAGCAGCCGATCAGCCAAAGTGCTTTTGCCGTGGTCAATATGAGCGATTATACAAAAATTCCTAATATTCTTCATTATCCGCAAAAATAACATTTAAAATTTAATTCTCCCTCAGAATTTTAGTAACTTTAATTTAATTATTTGCATACATTAGTTTGTACGTTTTTTGGAAGGGATAATAAATTCGGAAAATAATACTTTTGGAATTGGAGTCTTTTATTAATGGGTTTTAAATTAGCCAGAATCGAAGCTTTAAATTATCGACAATTAGTTGAAAAGTTGGGATCAAATCTTGTTACAAGGTTTGGCTAAGAGTTTATTTGTGTTTAAATTTGTTTGATCAATTATTGATTTTTACAGAGGATGTATATACCTGACGAGGCATTAGAGAATAAGGAGATTGTAAGGCGCTATAGAAGTTTGCTGAGGGTTTGGTATACACGTAAAACGCCTCAGGATAAGAAGCTGGTTCGCAAGGCATTTAACCTTGCTGTTGAAGCACATAAAGGCATAAGGCGTAAATCTGGTGAACCTTATATTTATCATCCTCTTGATGTTGCACGAATTGCGGCTGGTGAAATTGGGCTTGGTACAACTTCTATTATTTGTGCCCTTCTTCACGATGTTGTTGAAGATACCAACTATTCTTTGAAAGATATTCGAAATCTTTTTGGAGATCAGGTAGCACGAATTATTGATGGCTTGACAAAAATTGAGGAATTAGTTGATGACAAAACAAGCTCAAAACAAGCTGAGAATTTTAAAAAAATGTTATTAACTCTTTCGGATGATGTGCGAGTTATTTTGATTAAGCTAGCTGATAGGTTGCATAATATGCGTACTCTAGATTCGATGATACGCGTAAAACAACTCAAAATTGCTTCCGAAACAAACTATTTATATGCTCCATTAGCTCATCGCTTGGGGCTTTTTTCAATTAAAAGCGAACTGGAAGATCTGGCCTTAAAATATCTTGAACCAGAAATCTTTTTGACTTTAACTGAAAAATTAAAAAACACACAAGCCAATCGTACAAAATTTGTTCGCAAATTTTTAGCGCCTTTACGAAAAACACTTGATAAGCAAAAAATTAAATATCATATCTCTGCTAGAGAAAAACCTTTGAACTCTATTTGGGGAAAGATGAATATTCGTGAGATTCCATTCGAGGAAATTTTTGATGCCTTTTCTGTTCAAATAGTGATAGATGCTATTGGTGAACAAGAGAAAATTGACTGTTGGAAAGTATATTCAATCATAACAGATCACTATCGTCCCAAAATGAGTCGCTTAAAAGATTGGGTTTCTATACCTAAAGCAAATGGCTATGAGGCTCTGCATACAACAGTGATGAGCCATACTGGTCAATGGGTAGAAGTCCAGATTCAAACGGAACGGATGAAAGATATTGCTGAAAAAGGCTATGCCGCTCACTGGAAATATCGGAATGATGATAGCGAAAGTGGATTGGATATGTGGTTGAGCCGGATTCGTGAGATTCTTCAAGGCGATGAAGAAAATGCTTTGGATTTTTTGAGCGATTTTAAGATGAATCTCTTTTCAGATGAGATTTTTGTTTTTACTCCTCATGGAGAATTAAAATCTCTTCCAAAAGGAGCTACTGTTTTAGACTTTGCTTACCATATTCATAGTCAGATTGGGAATAACTGTATTGGAGCCAAAGTAAACCACAAATTAGTTCCTCTCAATTATCGTTTAAAAAATGGTGATCAAGCAGAGATTTTGACTTCGAAAAGTCAATTGCCTAAAGAAGACTGGCTAAAATTAGTAGTTACTGCTCGTGCTAAATCACGAATTAAGCAAGCCGTTCGTGATTATCGAAAAACCTTTAAAGAAGAAGGCCTTACTAAATTAAAGACTTATTTTGAACAATTGGGTTTGGAGTTTTCGGGGCATAATAAATACGTATTGCAAGAAAAAATTGGACAACCCAGTTCTATCGATTTATATTTTCATGTTGCTAAATCTAAAATTGGATTTAATGATGTAAAAGAAGCCTTCATCGAAAGTGGTAAAGGAGGATGGCTTCGGAATATTAGTATTCCATTTATCAAACCCAAGAAGCAGAATTTAAAAGATGTTTCTAAGGAGATTAGAGAAAATATCAAGAAAAAACCAGAGAGTCTTCTCCTCGAAGGAAGTATTAGTGATTTGAATTATAAAATTTCAAATTGTTGCAATCCTATACCTGGCGATGATGTTATTGGAATGATTTTGAAGGATGATATCATTGATATTCATCGCACTAATTGTCCAACTGCTATCCAAAATATGTCGAAATTTGGAAACCGAATTGTAAAAGCAAAATGGCGTAAAAAGGAAATGGTTTCTTTCTTGGCTGCTGTAAAAATTACAAGTATCGATAGTGTAGGGTTTATCAATAGTATAACATCTATTATATCAACACAACTTTTATTAGATATTCGTTCCTTTCATTTGGATACATCCGAAGGCGTTACGAATACAACCATTATGCTTTATGTAAATGATTTAAATAGTTTAAATGATTTAATTACAAAGTTGAAAAAGATAAAACAAATAAAAAAAATACGGAGACTTGATCGATTTACGGAATCATTAAAATGATTAATTTACTGATAATTAAGATTTAATAAAATAATTTTAATTATTTTTATTTAAACCAAATCCTAATAAATAAATTTTCCGTATTTTTATGCAGGATTAAAATTATGGGTTATGAAAGATAAAAATAAAGACACTTTTGAAACTGTTAAACAGATTTTTACAGAGTATTTGGAAAATCGTGGACATCGGAAAACACCGGAACGATATACAATTTTGAAAGAGATTTATGCAACGGATGGCCATTTTGATATTGAAACGCTTTATATACGGATGAAAAATAACAAATACCGTGTAAGTAGAGCAACTCTCTATAATACTATTG
>JAOZUV010000078.1 GCA_029938505.1 Bacteroidales bacterium
TGATTGCATATGATGATCCGGAGTCCAATACTTTTTCTTTTAATTCTCCTTATGGGGCTTGTCCGAAATGTAATGGCTTGGGAGTGATTTCTGAAATAGATTTGGATAAAATCATCCCCAATAAAAAAATCAGTATTAAAAAAGGGGGCTTTGTGCCTATTGGCGAATATAAAAATAATTGGATATTTAGTCAGATTGAAGCCATTGGTTTGAAATTCGGATTTGATTTGGATACACCGATTAACGATTTATCTGATGAAGCTATAAATACCATTCTTTATGGATCTAATGAATCTTTTCAGGTTAAAAAAGAATATTTGGGTATTACCTCAACATATACATTGAATTTCGAAGGTGTGATAAATTTTATCACCAATCAGTATAACGAAACCACAGCAAACGGAATCAAACGTTGGGCAAACAATTTTATGAATAAAATTGAATGTCCGGAATGTAAAGGTCAACGATTGAAAAAAGAATCCTTATTTTTTAAAATTGGGGAGAAAAATATTGCTGATTTGGCCAATATGGATATCATTCAGCTGGATGATTGGTTTAGTAAAATTGAAGAATCTTTATCAAAAACTCAGCAAAGAATTGCTCACGAAATTATTCGGGAGATTAGGACACGTATTCGATTTTTATTAGATGTTGGTATTGATTATTTGACTTTAAATCGTAGCTCAAAAAGTCTTTCGGGCGGTGAAGCTCAACGTATTCGATTAGCAACACAGATTGGCTCTCAGCTGGTTGGTGTACTTTATATTTTAGATGAACCCAGCATTGGTTTGCATCAGCGGGATAATATCCGTTTGATAAAAGCTTTGCAGGATTTAAGGGATATTGGAAATTCAGTAATAGTTGTTGAGCACGATAAAGAAACCATCCTATCAGCCGATCATGTGGTTGATATTGGTCCGGGTGCTGGCAGGCATGGTGGGCGAATTGTTGCCGAAGGTGTGCCGGGAAAAATGAAAGATTGTGACACGCTAACCTGTGATTATATCAGTGGAAAAAAACAAATTCGTATTCCTGAAAAACGCCGTGCAGGAAATGGATTAGAGATTTTTCTGAAAGGAGCAAAAGGAAATAATTTAAAAAAAGTTGATTTTAAGCTTCCTCTTGGAAAATTAGTTTGTATAACTGGTGTTTCGGGTAGTGGCAAATCTACTTTGGTAAATGAAACTTTATATCCTATTCTGAGTCATTATTTTTATAAGTCTGTTAAAAAACCACTTGCTTACGACTCAATTGAAGGTATTGATAATATTGACAAAGTTATTGAGATTGATCAATCTCCGATAGGAAGAACACCACGTTCAAATCCTGCAACTTATACCAAAGTTTTTGATGAAATCAGGAAGTTGTTTGTGCAGTTGCCTGAGGCAAAAATTCGTGGCTATAAAGCCGGACGTTTTTCTTTTAATGTTAAGGGTGGACGCTGTGAAGCTTGTAAAGGAGCTGGTGTTAAAATCATTGAAATGAATTTCTTACCCGATGTTCAGGTTCATTGTGATGAATGTAACGGTCAGCGTTATAATCGCGAAACTTTGGAGGTTCGTTATAAAGGAAAATCTATCAATGATGTGTTGAATATGAGTATCAATCAGGCGGTAGATTTCTTTGATAATATTCCTTTTATTTTACAGAAAATCAAAACCTTAAAAGATGTTGGCTTGGGTTATATAACTCTCGGACAACAATCTACAACACTTTCAGGTGGTGAAGCTCAGCGTGTTAAATTAGCTTCTGAATTATCAAAAAGAGATACTGGAAAAACCCTTTATATTTTGGATGAGCCTACTACTGGTTTGCATTTCGAAGATGTGAATGTGCTGTTGGGAGTACTCAATAAATTGGTTGATCGCGGCAATACTGTTTTGGTAATAGAGCATAATATGGAAGTAATTAAAGTAGCCGATCATGTGGTGGATATTGGACCTGAAGGAGGATCTCGTGGGGGTGAAATCATCGTTGAAGGAACTCCTGAAAATGTGGCAAAATCGAAAAAAGGCTTTACAGCTAAATATTTAAAGCAAGAGCTAAAAAATTAAATCCCCCTAAATACCTCATTTCATACATAATAGGTAATTTGCCTATAAATAATGTATTCTTATTATAGTATTTTTACAGAATCTATGAGGTTTATGAAAATTCAGAGCAAAAAAATCATCTATTTAGTGATTTTAATATTAAGTTTTACTAGCATTGGAGTTTTTGCTAGTGATTTTCAGTATCGTATTGATAGTTTGAAAAGAGTTATTCCATCTGTTAAAAATGATACTGTTCTGATTGAAACCTACATAGAGATTGGTCGCCTCTACCAAAACGTTGATACTGATTCGGCATTTATTTATCTTAAAAAGTCGTTGGATTATTCCCTGAAAACCAATAATTTGATTGGATCTGCTAAGGCTAATTATTATCTAGCCACTTATTATTATACGGATGAAAAGTTTGATAATTCGTTGAAATACTTTTTGTCTTCTCTAGAAATATTTTTAACATTGAAAGACTCACTTTATATAAGTTCAATTTATACGAATATTGGAGTTATTTATTTGTATGGCAATGATAGACAAGTTGCTCTCGATTATCAGATAAAAGCACTAGAGATAAATACTAATTTGAAAAGATCTAGAGGAATAGGTTCGAATTTGAATAATATTGGACAGATATATCAAGAACTGAATAATTATGAGAAAGCGATTGAATATTATAATAAAACACTTGAAATTGGTTTAGAGTCGGAAAGCGATCAGTTTATATTAACATCTTATTTAAATATTGGGGCTTTATATTTAGATCAGGATTTATTTGAAAAAGCGTATGAAAATTTTAATAAAGCCTATAAAAGAATGAACGATTACGAAGATGCTGATTTTAAAATTGAAATTTTATCAAATTTGGGAGAGTATTATCTTGATACTAATCAGCCGGATTCGGCCATAACATATATTCAGAAATCATTAAATATTGCCTTTGATGAAAATCGTAAAAGAACGTTGACTTATAGTTATTTTTTAGTTGGTAGATATTTTATAGTACTGAAAAACTATCGACTTTCAATCACTCATTTTTTGGAGGCTATTAAACTTTCTGAAACATTAAATATGACAGAAAAGGTGGATCTTTATTATAAGTATTTATCTGATGTGTACTCCGAAATAAATGATTATAAAAATGCACACATATATCTTCAAAAATCAATTGCTATTAAAAATTCAATTCAGACTGATCAGTTGATAATGAGTTTGGGGGAGTATGAAAAGCAAAAAGAATTTGATAAAATTCAGGCAGAATTCAAGCTAGAACAGATTAAAAAAGAAAGTAAGCTTGAAAATGAAGCAATTCGATTGAAGTGGCAATTTTATATCTCTATAATTATTATTGTTTTTTTAGTTGTTTTGGTTATCATTTTTATAACAACTTATCGAAATAAAACCAAAGCTAATAAACAATTAACAAGTCAAAACGAAATTATTGAACATCAGTCTGAAGAGTTGAAAGTCACTATAGATCAACTTCAAAAAAGTGAAAAAGAATTGGAGTATTTAAATAAAACAAAGGATAAATTCTTTTCCATTATTGCTCATGATCTTAAGAATCCATTTAATATTTTAATAGGCTATTCTGATTTATTATTAAATGAAACTGATTTGAAAAAGCAACCTGAGGAATTTAATAAAATTGTTCAATCAATGAACCGTACTGCTGAACATAGTTATTCATTGCTCGAAAATTTATTAGCATGGGCTCGATCTCAATCAGGGGGATTAACGGTTAATTTTGAAAAATTTAACATGGCTGAGCTCATCAATTCAAATATTGAATATTATAAAGAAATTGCTTCTTCTAAAGGGATTAATTTATTTTTTAAAGTTGAGAAACAACTTCATGTTCTTGCAGATAAAAATATGTTGAATGTGATTCTACGAAATTTGATTGATAATGCAGTAAAATTTACCGTGAAAGACGATCGTATTGATATTATTTCTAAAATGGTGGATGACAAAATTAAAGTTAGTGTTTGTGATAGTGGCAAGGGGATTAGTCTCGAAGACCAAAAGAAACTCTTCCTTATTGACTCAGATTTTAAAACAAAAGGTACAGCTAATGAAAGTGGTACCGGGCTTGGTTTATTATTGTGTAAAGAATTTGTCAACAAAAATAATGGTGAAATATTTGTTGAAAGCGAAGAAGGAAAAGGAAGTATTTTTACTATTTCTTTACCCATAGCTTAAGCTAAATTACCATAATAAATTTTCCCCTATTTCATAAAAAATCCTAAGATTTTCTATTAGCTACTATTGAGCGGAATTTATCTTTAACTTTACTATTTAAATAGGTATTGTATGAATTCACGTGAAGAAGAAGAAATTAGAAAAGCACTAAAGAACCGTAGTTGGAATGAAGTCAGAACCTATGACTCATGGCAGATTTTTAAAATTATGGCCGAATTTGTAGAAGGTTTTGAAAAGATGGGTAGGATTGGACCCTGTGTTTCCATTTTTGGATCTGCTCGAACCCAACGTGATCATAAATTTTATAAAACTGCAGAAAGTATAGCTTCACTATTGACGGAAAAAGGATTTGGTGTTATTACCGGTGGAGGTCCAGGGATCATGGAAGCTGCTAATCGAGGAGCCCAAATATCTCAAGGGAAGTCTGTGGGATTAAATATCAATCTCCCTCATGAGCAAAGCCACAATATTTATATCGACCCGGATAAGTTATTGGATTTCGATTATTTCTTTGTTCGTAAAGTTATGTTTATGAAATATTCGCAGGGTTATATTGTGCTTCCAGGAGGATTTGGAACCCTTGATGAATTGTTTGAGGCTATTACGTTGATTCAAACCCAAAAACTGGTTCAATTCCCAATTATCCTTGTATGTAAAGAATATTGGAGCGGATTGCTTGATTGGATTAAAGATAAAATGCTAGCCGAACAAAATATTAGTGCAGACGATCTTGATATTTTTAGGATTGTTGATTCCGCTGAAGAAGCTGTTGCAGCCGTTGATGAATTTTATAGCAAATACCATTTAAAACCGAATTTTTAAATTTTATATATGCCTGTTAATATTCCGATAAAAATAGTCTCTATTGATGAGGATGGATTTCATTTACTCATAGAAATTGAGATTAATCATAAAAAAGCTAATATGTTGATTGATACGGGTGCTTCTCGCACGGTTTTTGATGAAGGAATTATTCGAGAATATCTCAAAAATGAAGATGAAGATTTTGAAGAAAATGTGACGCTCTCTTCAGGGATTGGAACAAATAGCATGAAAAGTAAAGCAGTAAATTTGGATTTGCTTAAATTTGATAGTTTGGAAATTGAAAATTATCATGCGCTAGTTTTAGATCTACGACATGTTAATGAATCTTATAAAATGTTGAAATTGCCTGTAATTCATGGAATACTTGGAGGTGATCTTCTGGAAAAATTAAAAGCAGTAATTTATTATAAAACTAAAACATTAAAACTTTACTCATAGATTTTTATCTTTGAATTAATAATATAGAAGATGGCTAAAATTTTAATAATTGATGATGAAAGAGCAATTCGGAATACCCTAAAAGATATTCTGGAAGGGGAAAAATATTTGGTAGAAACAGCTGAGGATGGATTGATTGGATTTGAGAAAATTCAACAAAATGAATATGATGTAATCCTTTGTGATATTAAGATGCCACAAATGGATGGAATTGAAGTTTTGGAAAAGGCGATGGAAATTACCGATACTCCAGTGATTATGATTTCTGGTCATGGTACCATTGATACGGCTGTTGATTCGATTAAAAAGGGAGCCTATGATTATATCTCAAAACCACCCGATTTAAATCGTTTATTAGTGACCATCCGCAATGCCATGGATAAGTCAAAACTGATTACCGAAACTAAAGTTCTGCGTAAGCAAGTGGATAAAAAATGGGAGATGATTGGTGAATCTGAACCTATGAATCAAATTCAGGAGATGATTGAAAAAGTGGCTCCAACTACCGCCAGAGTTTTAATTACGGGCGAAAATGGAACGGGAAAAGAATTAGTTGCTCGTGCTATCCATGAAAATAGTGCACGTTTAAAATCTCCATTTATAGAAGTTAATTGTGCTGCTATTCCATCTGAGTTAATCGAAAGTCAATTATTTGGTCACGAAAAAGGATCGTTTACTTCTGCTATAAAAACGCGGAAAGGAGATTTTGAACAAGCACATGGTGGGACTCTATTTTTGGATGAAATTGGGGATATGAGTCTTTCTGCACAAGCAAAAGTATTGCGTGCCTTGCAGGAAAATAAAATTACCCGTGTGGGTGGCGAAAAAGAGATCAGTGTAGATGTTCGCATTATTGCTGCTACAAATAAAGATGTGAATGAAGAAATTAAAAAAGGGAATTTCCGTGAAGATTTATACCATCGATTGAGTGTGATCTTAATTAATGTTCCTTCCTTACGAGAACGCAAAGATGATATCCCAATATTAGCAAATCATTTTATTGAAGAATTTTCGGCTAGTCAAGGTAAACTTCCCTTAAAGTTAGAAGCGGATGCTATTGAGGAATTGCAAAAAATTCAATGGACTGGCAATATTAGAGAGTTGAGAAACGTCATCGAACGTCTTGTTATTTTATGTTCTGGTGTTATTAGTGTGGATGATGTGAAAAAATATGTGCATCCATTATATCAATCAAAGTAATACGATTGGTATTTAAATCATAATTTTTATAGATTATTTATTAATTTTGCAACAGAATTTATTTTCTGATAGATTATCGGGGCTGACCGGTTTTGACAGCAAGGAAGTGGATTTGTAAGCATGTCGAGTGTTGTGAATATGACTCGTTAAAATTAATTCTCAAAGCCATTATAACTGGCACAAACAATTACGCGTTAGCAGCTTAATCTTAGAGGTTAAGTCCTAACTGCTTCTCGGGAAACTTTGTTTTGCAGTGTCTCGTTCAAAGCATCGAAAATGCAGAACTAGCTAAACCAGCGCCTTGATGATTTAGCGAAATAAAAAGGATAAGGTAAGTATTGGGGTGTCTTCCTCCTGTATTTTTCCCGACAATTAAATGAAGGCTAAACATGTAGAAAGCACTTTTGCTGCTTGTTTGGACCAGGGTTCGATTCCCTGCAGCTCCACAAAGCAAAAACAAAAATCATAGAAATATGATAAGGGTTGTTTAAAAGCTATAGTTTTTAAACAACCCTTTTATATTTTTCAAGCACAGCTTGCTTTGTTTTTGCTTTGAAACCCTTATCCTTTGATCAACAAAGTTAATCCCTGCAGCTTCACCTTCGCCCGCCGAAGTACTTGCGATAAGCGAGACGAAGGCGGGCTTTTAATTCTTGCTGATTTTAACAAATTTTTACCTCCAAATTACTTACATCTCCCCCAATTTTGAAAAACATATTCAATTTCTTATCTTTAAATGAAATTATACTTTCTGTGCAATGCATAAATCTTACTTCCTTTTGGTGAAAAATAGGTAATTTACCTATTAAAAATATTAAGTATAGTTGTACTTTTATGATTGAATGACAGCCTAATAGAATTATAAGTGAACTAAGAATCAATGAAAGAGGGAAATGATACGCTTAGAAATATTTTAAACCTTTTGAAAGAGCAAAGAGGTTTCGACTTTAAGGGGTACCGTACGGCCATGCTTGAACGCCGCATTCAAAAAAGAGTTTTTGCCACTAAAAGCATTGACATCAATAATTATTTCGATTATTTAAAAAATCATCCCGATGAATTAGATAAGCTGATTGATGTGTTCACAATTAATGTAAGTCGTTTTTTTAGAAATTCTTTGTCATTTGAATATATCTCTAAAAAAATTATTCCGGAATTATTTTTGGATAAAGCAAAAGAAAATGATAATAGTTTGAGAGTATGGTCGGCTGGCTGTTCATTTGGCGAAGAACCTTATTCAATGGCAATTATCATTAATGAATTCCTCCGAAAAGAAGAAACCTCTATTAAACTCAATATTTTTGCTACCGACATCGATAAAAAAGCGTTAAAGCGTTCT
>JAOZUV010000079.1 GCA_029938505.1 Bacteroidales bacterium
CCACAAGACTTCAGCACCATGTCAGGAGCTGAGATTTGCTCACATAATAAATCCAAGAAATTCAAAAGCCATATTCTTAACTTAAAAAGTGCGAATACCCCCACACACAGCTTTGATGCATTGAATTATAAATTAAATATTGATTTGTATCAAAACTTTATTTATCCCTATCCAAAAAATTATAACGCAGAAGCAACAATAAAATTCCGCGTAGAATCTGTTTTGACTTCTATTGAACTTGATGCCGTCAATTCATCTATCGAAATACATAGCGTAGGTCTTTATGGTGTCTCTTTTACTCATATAAACAATATTCTTACAATTGAACTAGATGGTGAAAAACAAATTGGTAGTATTGTTGAGATAAGTATTTCCTATAGTCACAAGAATGTTTCTGATAATAATTTTTATGTTGGAGGCGGATTTGTCTTCACTGATTCGGAGCCAGAAGGTGCTCGCAAATGGATGCCTTGTTGGGATAAGCCTTCTGATAAAGCAACTTTCGAAGTCATTGCAAAAGTGCCATCAAATGTAAAACTGGCATCCAACGGTCGACTTGCCGACTCCACAACTCTTGTCGATACTACCTATTACCATTGGGTTAGCCGCGATCCTATTTCTACCTACATTATGGTTTTGACAGGGAAAGTAAATTACAATCTAGATATTGTTTATTGGAACAGACCTTCTGACCCAAACAATCCGCTTCCGATCAGATTTTATTATAATGATGGTGAGAATCCAATAGCTATCGAGAATAAGGTTTTAAAAATGGCTAGTCATTTTTCGGAATATTTTGGAGAACATCCTTTTGAAAAAGATGGATTTGCATCTTTAAATAATCAGTTTCTCTGGGGAGGAATGGAAAACCAATCTTTAACAAGTATATGCACTAATTGCTGGTACCAAAGTTTAATTGCTCATGAATTTGCTCATCAGTGGTTTGGCGATATGATTAGTCCCGGTACATGGGCAGACTTATGGCTGAACGAAGGATTTGCCACTTGGTCTGAAGCATTTTTCGATGAATTCGAAGGCGGATATAGTGCATATAAAAGTAATATTGAAAATAATGCAAGCAGATATATGTCAGGGAACCCTGGTTGGCCAATATATAATGAGAGTTGGATTAATAACACACCTAACAGTAATACCTTATTCAATTATTCTATTACATATGCCAAGAGTGCTTGTGTTGTTCATCTGCTACGCTATGTATTACAAGACGAAGCTTTTTTTAAAGCAATTAAAGACTATGCTACTGATACTGTAAATTTTAAATACAAAAACACTACTACTGATGACTTTACTGCAAAGATCAGTGAATCTTCTGGACAAGATCTTAGCTGGTTTATTGATCAATGGGTCAAAAGTCCAAATCATCCTAAATATAATAATGAATACAGTTTTAATAAAAAAAATGAAAATGAATGGCAAGCAAATTTCCTTGCAAGCCAGTATCAAACAAATGCAGGTTTTTTTAAAATGCCAATTGAATTAAAAATACAATTTGCCGATCAATCAGATACTTTAATTAGAGTGATGAATGACATTAATGATCAATCATTTGCATTCATTTTCGATAAAGAGCCTGTATTTTTGGTTTTCGATCCTAATAATGAAATTGTTTTGAAAAATGCTTCTTTAACAGTGGGTATCAACGATATTATCAATAATATAGAATTGTCGCTTGAACAAAATATTCCAAATCCATTTTCTAATTCTACACTATTAAAATTCCATTTGCCAGAAAATGGAAAGACACGTTTGATTATTTATGACATGAGTGGTCGAATCATTCAAAACGTAGTGGATAAAATAATGTCAGAAGGAGACCACGAAGTTACTGTAGATCTTCATAATAATCAATCAGGAATTTATTTTTATAGTCTTGAATTCAACAATCACAAAATTGTAAAACGAATGCTTGCATTACAGAAATAATGGAAACTTCAACAGTCATCCCAAACAATTCAATAATTATTAAATAGCTGTTTCATCTATCAATTTTTGTATAATTTTATTGACATCGTAATTTTTTGCGATTCTGTGTTACTAACTGATCAAAAAAACTTAATGTCGAAAGATCTCGAACATAAATTTACAGCCTTGATTCAACAGCATGCTGGAATTATCCACAAAGTAGTTGGATTATATATCGATTTAAAAGAAGATAGGCAAGATGCCTTGCAAGAAGTTATGTTACAAGCATGGCGTTCGTACAAAAATTATCGGGGAGATGCTGCATTCAGCACATGGTTGTATAAAGTAGCTTTAAATACTGTTTTAACTTTTAAAAGGAATGAAAAAAAATTAAAATTAGTAGATTTTGATCAAGCAAAACAATCTGATCTAAGAGAGCACAAAAAAGAAGATCATGAAATATTATACTCCCTGATTAAGCAACTCAATGAAATCGATCGGACATTAATGACATTGCATTTGGAAGGTTATGAAAATACAACAATAGCAAGAATGCTAGGTATTACTCAGAATCATGTGAACGTAAAAATTCACAGATTGAAAAATCAAATTATTAATGACTTAAAAAAATTGACTCATGGACATATATAAAGAATGGGGAAAATTGGGGCAAACGAAATTCTCAACTAAAATTAAAAATGAAGAAATTATGAATGCAATCTATAAAGAATCAAATTCAACAGTATCAGAATTAAAAAAACGCCTAGGCTATAAAATATATTGGGTTCTATTTTTTATGCTGATATGCAGTGTTGGCATGATTTGGACTTATAACAAGCCACAAGCTTTGTTAATATTTGGGGTTTCAAATCTCGTTTTCATCATCAATTATATAAAAATCAAACTATATCATCGAAAAATTGATAATAACATACAAAAAGACAAAGATTTGCTTAACGCATTAAAAACAGATGAATTATTAATCAAATCTGCTTTAAACTTTGAAAGCACAAGCGTTTTATTATCGCTTCCTTTTCTTCTAATTGGAGCAATAATTTTTGATGATGTTTATCAAGGACAAAGTATTATTGAAGCTATTCAACTTACAAAAAACTTAATAATGATTATAATATTTTTGGCTATCGGGTTTCCATTCGTTTATGTTTTTGGTGCTAAAATGAAAAAAATTGGTTTTGGTTTATATCTGAAAAACTTAAGAAAAAACATAAATCAGTTGGAGTTTATAGATTAAGAACTCTTGAAAGCATACTGTAATCGGAGAAAATTTGTAAATCATTCCCCTATCTTTCTTATCTTTGTATTGCAAAAATTAGATTATGGATATTACAACATTAAACGCCATTACCCCTATTGACGGGCGATATAGAAAATCAACTGAAGCACTCTCTAACTACTTCTCAGAAGCTGGTTTAATCAAATACCGTGTTTTTGTAGAAATTGAATACTTTATTACTTTATGCGAAATCCCACTTCCTCAACTAGAAAATTTTGATAAAGCTAAATTCAAAGACTTGCAAGCTATCATCGAGAAATTTGATGAAGTTGAAGCACAGAAAATAAAAGATATCGAGAAAGTAACCAATCACGATGTAAAAGCAGTTGAGTATTACTTAAAAGATAAATTTGATGAATTGGGAATTAGTGAATATAAAGAATTTATTCACTTTGGGCTAACCTCTCAAGACATTAATAATACCGCCATCCCATGCTCGATGAAGGATGCCCATAGTGAAGTATTGATGCCACTCATTCAACAACTACAAGATAAACTTTTAGCGCTTGCTAATGATTGGAAAAATATTCCTTTGCTGGCACGTACCCACGGACAGCCTGCTTCGCCGACCTTACTCGGAAAAGAAATTTACGTGTTTTTTGAACGTATCCAAAGTCAAGTAAAATTATTTCAACATATTCCTGTTAATGGGAAATTTGGCGGAGCAACAGGAAATCTCAACGCACATACAGTCGCCTATCCAGATATAGATTGGGTTGAATTTGGAAACAATTTCCTTAAAGAAAAATTAGGATTAACTCGTTTACAAACCACCACTCAGATTGAGCATTACGATAATTTGGCAGCTTATTTTGATACGTTAAAACGCATTAGCAATATCATTATCGATTTGAACCGAGATATGTGGACTTATATCTCCATGGAGTATTTTAAACAAAAAATCAAAAAAGGGGAAGTGGGTTCATCAGCCATGCCTCATAAAGTAAATCCTATTGATTTTGAAAACTCAGAAGGTAATTTAGGTTTAGCCAATGCCATCAGTGAACACCTTGCTGCAAAACTCCCTATCTCACGTTTGCAACGCGATTTAACAGATTCAACGGTAACTCGTAATGTTGGTTTACCATTGGCTTATATGTGTATCGCTATAAAATCGACATTGAGAGGATTGAATAAAGTCATTTTAAAAGAGGATAAATTAGCTTCTGATTTGGAACAAAATTGGGCCGTTGTAGCTGAAGCTATTCAAACTATTTTACGTAGAGAGAATTATCCAAATCCATACGAAGCACTGAAAGACTTAACCCGTAAAAACACCAAAGTAGATCAAAATAGCATCCATGAGTTTGTTGATCGTTTAGACATAAGCAAGGAATTAAAAGAAGAGCTCAAACAAATTACACCACACAATTATCACGGTAGTTTTAAAATTTAAAACAAAATGAAAATTAGTGGTTTTAGTTTCATCCGAAACGCTATAAAGTTTGATTATCCAATACTTGAATCCATCCAATCGGTACTGCCACTTTGCGATGAATTTATTATTACCGTTGGAAATTCTAATGACAAAACATTGGAATTAATTCAGGGTATCAATGATCCTAAAATAAAAATCATTGAAACAATTTGGGATGACAACCTTCGTAAAGGCGGAAAAGTTCTTGCTCTTGAAACCGATAAGGCTTTCAAGGAAATTTCGAAAGATAGTGATTGGGCTTTTTATATTCAGGGCGATGAAGTGATTCATGAGAAAGATTTAGATGTTATCCGAGAAGGCATGCATAAATGGAAAGATGATAAAAAAGTTGAAGGACTTTTATTTAATTATTTACATTTTTATGGCTCCTATGATTTCGTGGGTGACTCAAGACGTTGGTATCGGAAAGAGATTAGAATCATCAAAAACAACCCTGAAATTAGCTCCTATAAAGATGCACAGGGTTTTCGGTTAAAGGATCGGAAGCTCAATGTAAAATCCATTGATGCCTGTATTTATCATTATGGATGGGTAAAGCCTCCTAAAATTCAGATTGAAAAACTAAAAAGTTCTCGTAAAATATATCGCAGTGACGAAGATATAGAGACTAAACTTCCAAAAATTGAAGAGTTTAACTACTCACATATAGATTCCTTGAGCCGATTTTCGGACACACATCCAGCAGTAATCACAGAAAGAATTAATCGAGTAAATTGGGAATTTGATTTTGATCCTTCTCTTAAAAAATTTGACAGAAGAACCGCATTCCTTCAATTTGTAGAAAAGTATACGGGTTGGAGAATTGGTGAGTACAAGAATTATAAGTGCCTAAAGTAAGCTAAAGTATGGGGTGCCTAAAGTTCAATATAATTAAGACCTAAATACTCTAAGCACTCTAAGTATTTTAGGCATTCTAGGCACTTCTTTTAATTATTTTTCCTACTTTTGCGCAAATTTAAAATTGTATGGACTTAAGCGAAATATTATCAATAGCAGGGAAACCGGGACTTTTTAAAGTTGTTGCTCAAACAAAAAACGGTGTAGTTGTAGAATCTTTATTGGATAGCAAGCGTCATACTGCTTTTGCAAGTGACCGAATTAGCTCACTAGAAGAAATCAGTGTATTCACTGAAACTGAAGACATGCCCCTAAAAGATGTGTTCAAAAACATTTTTGACAAACAAGAAGGATTATCGGCTATCAATCACAAATCGGATGCAAAAAAACTCAAAGCATTTTTTGAAGCAGCATTACCCGATTACGATAAAGACAGAGTATATACTTCGGATATAAAGAAAGTACTCCAATGGTATAATCTTCTACTTGGAAAAGAGTTGTTGAACTTCGATGAAGAGGAGGCTGAAAATGAAGAATCCAATAATACGGATGAAAGTCCGAAAGATTCTGCTTCGGCAGACAAAGAAGAGAGTTCTGAAAATAAATAGTTTGAATCCGTCCTAGCGACGGATTTTTTTTAACTTTATAAAAAACAAATCGAATGAAACACTCCTGTTTTTTTGTACTGAGATAAAGAAGGGGATAATTAAAATAAGTGGCAAATAATTAGCACATTACAAATGCACAAACAAATGAAGAAGATACAGGATTGTAGTGTAAATCAAGTCAGAATGCTCAATAATGACACTTATATTCTGGAGTTAAATCTGCCCGTAATTCCTGAAAACATTAAGCCTGGAAATTTTGCTGAAGTTAGAGTTGATAAAACAGCGGAAGTTTTCCTCAGACGGCCATTCTCTATTTATGATGTTGATTTTAACAAAAAGACCATTAGTTTTTTTATTAAGAATATTGGTAAAGGAACTGATTTATTGAGCAAACTCGAAGTTGGGGATAATCTAAATATGATTTATCCATTAGGAAATTCTTTCTCTGAAAATAAAAATGGAAAAGTTTTATTGATTGGTGGTGGATCGGGAGTAGCACCACTATTATTATTGGGTGAAATGCTAAAAAAGTCAGGGTCAGAAGTTGTTTATTTGCTGGGTGCCCGCTCATCAAAAGACATACATTTAGTAAAAGAATTTGAACAAAACGGTAAAGTTTTTATAACTACTGAAGATGGTTCACAAGGCGAAAAAGGAATGGTCACTAATCATAGTGTTTGGAATGGCATTTCTGACTTCAAGAAAATATATACCTGTGGTCCAGATCCTATGATGAAAGCTATCGCTAAAATCGCTCAATCCAATAATATTGATTGCGAAGCTTCTCTTGAAAATATAATGGCTTGTGGATTCGGAGCCTGTTTATGCTGTGTAACCGAAACCAAAGAAGGAAATAAATGTGTATGCACTGAAGGTCCGGTGTTTAATGTAAACGATTTAAAATGGTAGATTTAAACATAAAAGTTCACAATCTTAAATTAAAAAATCCCGTAACTACCGCTTCGGGAACATTTGGATTTGGCGAAGAATTTAGCGACTTTCTAGACCTCAACACATTGGGAGGCATTTTTGTTAAAGGACTGACATTACACAATAGAGAAGGAAATGATTATCCACGTTTAGCCGAAACTCCTTCTGGAATGCTGAATGCTGTCGGCTTACAAAACAAAGGCATTGACTATTTTATCAATACCATTTACCCACGTATTAAAGATTTAAACACTCAGATCATCCCCAATGTGAATGGTTCTGTTGTTGAAGACTATATTGAAGTTACTGAAAAGCTGAACGAAATTGAAAAGATTGAAGCCATTGAACTGAACATTTCTTGCCCCAATGTAAAAGAAGGCGGAATGGCTTTTGGAGTGAGTTGTCCATCTGCAATAAGAGTTACAGAAGCTATCCGTAAAGCCTATGATAAAACCTTGATTGTAAAGCTATCCCCCAATGTAACTGACATTACTGAGATTGCAAAAGGAGTGGAAGGAGCTGGTGCAGATGCTGTTTCGTTAGTGAATACATTTCTGGGAATGGCCATCGATGCTAAAACCCGCAAACCTATTTTATCGACAATTACTGGGGGACTTTCAGGTCCTGCCATTAAACCCATTGCTTTACGTATGGTTTGGCAAGTGTTTAATGCGGTTAAAATTCCAATTATTGGAATGGGAGGAATCATGAATGCAACGGATGCTATTGAATTTTTATTAGCAGGCTCAACAGCCATACAAATTGGTACTGCTAACTTTATCGATCCTCAAGTCTCGGTAAAAGTAATTGATGGTATTGAAACCTATTGCAGAGAGAACGGAATTTCAGATGTAAACGATCTAATTGGAGCTATGAAAGTTTAAACAATAAGTGTTTTAAAACTATTTATTATAAGAATCAAGATGCATTTTACATTCGCCAGCTACTTGCTGATTATAACGAAATGCCAAATCTTGATAATTGATAAGATCTACAATGGTTCCAT
>JAOZUV010000080.1 GCA_029938505.1 Bacteroidales bacterium
AGAGGCGATTGCAAAGGGGGAACCTTCCCGTTCCGATGCTTCTCTAGAAGATCTTATTGAATTATTCATAGCACATAAATTACCAATTCCAGATTGTCTAAAAGAAGTAAAGACAATACCTAAATCACAGTTATTGGTTGTCTTAATTAAAGATTCACTTGTGGAAGAAATTATTCCCTGTCGTACTTCCGAATTACAGAAGAAAATATTCAAAGATTTGGTAATTGCAAAATCTGGTTTTGCGCCTGAAGATTGCGATTATGAAGATGGGTATTATGAGTATAAAAAGGGGGGATCAATCTGCTTAACTTCCGTTGAGGTGACAAAATGACTGAATTATATGGAATGATAAAAGTAGATTTTACGGATCATGAGTTTGCAAAATTCATGAGAGATAATGATCCGAACTGGACATACGAACACGTTGCTGAATATACCAGATTTATTTCACATGGAAAAATAATTGCCCTTGTGAAATATAAGAACAGTCCCCCTATAAACAGATGGATTTGGATTCACAAAGATTTTTATGAAAAAGGAAAACTTTAATGGGAATTAATTACAAAAGAAGGTATTACAAAGCTATGGCAACTCTTTGGATAATATTCTTTGGGAGTTTATTCTTCTTTTGGAATATTCATTCAATCCTTAATACAATGGAGAAAAATATCCAAGCCTTTGGTAACAAACAGCAGGCAGAGATTTATATTGAAGCTGGTTGGATGCCGCCTTATGAATTGTTAACAGGAGAGGACTTAAACAAATAATTGATAACAGAATAAAAAAGGAATTAAAATGAATACTTATTTAAAAATGAAAAAGAAGCATGAAGCGGAGTTTAATGCTTTTCCAATAGTATATGCCTTTAATCAACAACAATTCAACGAAGGCATGAAAAAACTGGGATTGAAATCGACTGATACTGATATGGTGTTTAAATCAGGAGGAGGAGGTTTCTACAAAAAGACAGACTCAAAAAAATTAAGAGAACTCCTTGATTCCTTAAGCAAAGAAATGGAAGATGCAATCAAAGGGGATCTCACAGGAAATGGGTTCATCTTTGAAATGTTCAATCATGAATTAAGTAACCATGAATATTGTATCACCAATGATCTTACGGATACATTGGAAGCATTAGACATAACAATAGAGAAAATAAATGATACTCCAGCTCTGCGCATAGGATTAGATTTAGCAATATCCAATCAATATGATTCCGGAACTTGGTAAAATGAAGATAATTTAAAAATGGGGAGAATATTAAAATGACAGCAAATGAAATTAGTTCTTGGTTAGAATCTGCCGTAAATGATATGGCAGAAGGCAATTCTTGGGAAGAAATCGAAACAATGGCTGATGATATGTACAATGATCCTGAATTAGTTGGTGATCTTATTGGTGGCAGAATATTTGATTCTTGCCAAAATCTGAAGACAAATACAGACAAAATAAAGGCCAAAAATATTTGTCTTGAGTTAATAGGAATGGCTACTTATCATGATGCTTTAAGAGAAGCAGCCATAAAATTCATTGAAAATCATTTAAAGGATATTGAAAATGTATGAATTAAAAATAAAATTTGAGGGAATTGACTATTGGAATCGACCAATCTTTAAATCAATAAATGGAAAAGACAGATATGGATCGGTTAATAAATTGTTCAATCAAAATATGAGAGAAGATGCAGTATTGGAAGAAATCGTAGAAGATGATTTACTTTACTTCGGTAACTCATTTGGATGTGAGCCTATGGGTGATCCAGCAGGCAATATCAAAATTGTAAGACCTGGATGGTCATTAGAAAAGAATGATAGAATCTATATCAAATCAGAAGTCGATGGAAAAATGATTGCTGTTACCGCTATTTTTACCAGAGTACGCAAAGCAAACGAATATCTGGAAATTCATCCAGAAGAAGGGATGATTTATGAATTTGGGGGTTTTGTGTTCATAGCCAGCAATGATGATTTAGGTTACTAAAAATACTCGATTTAAAGCGTGTTAATTTTAAGTTACTGTACTTAATGATACACTGATACTAAAAAAAGATTAACACGCTTTAAATCAATAAAAAATGCAATAGCTTTAAGTTTTTAGCTATTAAATTAAAGATCAATTTTAAAATAAAGCTGATAACACAAGACTTTAAAAAAGTTTATACTTGCCTCCTACACCATGTATAGTCGTTATCAGCTTTATTTTAAAATTGACAAATGAATTAAAATTAAAAATGTGCTTCTTTATGAATAGAAAACATATTTTATTGACATTTATGTTTTATTGCGTTATCGTATTGATAAATGTTTTATAATGTTAGTTGGTATTTATTAATAATTTAAATCAGGGAGAGTAAAAATGGCAGCAACAAGATTATCATTCAGTTACCCGGAAAATTTAAAAGAAAAACTTACGGCATTAGCAGAAAATGCAGAGGGGGGAAGGAGAACTCTTTCTTCATATGTTCAAAATATTTTAATAACACATATAGAAGAAAATGAAGAAAAAATTAAAGTCAAAAAAGTTGATGCAGTACAGACAAAGAAAAAATCCAGAAGAAAAGTCAAAAAGTAATTTTAATCTCAAAAAATGAAAATAACACAAAAACATAAAGGAAATTAAAATGAAAACAAGAATTCTCAAAAATAAAAAAGCATTACTCTTGGCAGAAGGGTGTAAACTGAACAAAGTCAAAAAGGATGCGGAGAAAAGATTAAAGGAAATTAAAACTGAAATCGAACTTACTGATGAAGGCACATACAAAAATGAAGCTGGAGATCAATTAGTTATTTCTGAATCTGAAAGATTTTCAGATATTGAGCCTAAAAAAGTTCTGGCGTATCTCAAGAAAATGAAAATGACCTCTCGGTTCCCTGATGTCATCAAAATACAAATCACACCATTAAAAAAAGTTGTGCCTGAAACTGTCATTGCCAAATGGCGATCACCACTGGACCCGACTACAAGATTCAGTTGGAAATAATATGTTCATTGAATTATTCGTACTATTTATCCTGAATATCTGCGGTAGAAAGAAAAAGAATATAAAAATAGGAGGCGGATATGATTATGATACGAGCAGTTTATTGATAGCGGATAGTTTAATTCATACCGATGACGGTCATCCTAAAACTTTTAACGAATCAGTTGAGAAAGATCCATTTCTCAATGAGGAATATGACGATGGTCCTGATTGGTAATTATGAAAAGGAGAGTATATTATGACTGGTAAAGTAATCCTTGAAATCGGGGGAGGTGTAATCTGTAGAAATCTACCGAGAGAAGCAAAGGATAAGATACTAAAAGATTTAACATTTGAAAATCCAGTTTACAAAAATGCAGAACGTCATGGTGGGTATGTTGGAATTAATGTCATGAGGTACCTTTATTTCTTTGAAGTTTCCAAAGATAAGAAAACAACATGGGTTCCGCGTGGATATATTTGGTATTTAAACAAATGGCTGAAAGAAAATAAATACAAAGTTAAAATTATTGATAGAACTCTTTTGTTCCCAAAAATGAATATAAAATTTCATGGGGAACTTCGTGGGTATCAGAAAATAGCTGCACATGTCATGGTTCGCAAATATCCAGTAGGCGTTCTTGAAGCAGCCACAGGGGCAGGTAAAACGGTAATAGCGACAGCTATTATAGGAATAAGAAAACAACCTACACTGATCATAGTACATTCAAAAGAACTATTGTTTCAATGGCAAGAAGCAATCAAAAAGTTTTTGCATTATGATTGTGGTCTGATTGGAGCAGGTAAATTTGATATCAAAGATATTTCAGTTGGTATAATAAATACTGTCAGAAATAGACTTGATCAATTGACACCAAGATTTGGTATGGTAATAATGGATGAGGCCCATAAATCGGCGGCCGTCTCCTGGAGCGATACTATACAAGAATTTCCAGCACATCATTATCTTGGATTAACTGCAACTGCCTTTCGCAGTGATGGGCTTGGCGATGCTATATTTGCGCACATAGGTCATAAGATACACACTGTGGATAAAAAAGTTCTTCATGAAACTGGAGCCGTTCTAAAACCAAAAATTATATTGGTAGAAACTGAGTTCAAAGCGGCTCGATGTTTTGTGGATGAAGAAAAACTTGCTTATTCAAGCATAATCAAAAATCTTTGTGAAGATGATACTCGAAATACATTGATTGCCGAGCGTATAGAGCATGATTTAAAGCGTTTTAAACAAAATTGCTTAGTTGTATCTGATCGAAAAAATCATTGCAAGCGCATAGCTGAAATATTGCTTTCAAAAAATATCAAAAGTCATGTCCTATCTGGATCAACCAATAAAAAAGACAGGACTAATATTGTTGCTGATGTTAAAGCTGGCAGATGCAAAGTTTTAATTGCCACAATATCTTTAATCGGAGAAGGGTTTGATGCCCCAAACTTGTCTGCATTGTTTTTGACAACTCCTGTATCCTTCTCAGGAAGAATAATACAGACTGCTGGAAGAATTCTTAGGCCAGATAAAAATAATAAAAGTAAAATCCCACGTATTTTCGATTTCCGGGATGTAAACGTCAATGTCCTGAGAAATTCTGGATTTAGAAGAGATCGTATTTATAAGAAACAATGGCCATAAGGACATGTCGCCAATGTCGACCAGATGAAAAGATAATAACCTTCACAAACAATTTAAAGAGTCACGGAAATAGTAAGTCAACTAATTAATATATAAAGATTATTTCGAAGGAGATAAAAATGGAGTTCAAAGAATATCAGCACCTTGAAAAATTCGGCACGACAGAAGTTAATAATATTGAAGTCGGAGTTTGTTACATTTTTCCAAAACTTGATGGGACAAATGCTACAGTTTGGTGGGATGAATCTCTTGGTATCCAGGCCGGAAGTAGAAAACGGACATTAAGTTTAGACAAGGATAACGCCGGATTTTTGAATTGGGTTGTAGGAAATGGTGGTTTAATCGCCTTGTTAAAAGAAAACCCCGATCTTCGACTGTACGGGGAGTGGCTTGTTCCGCATACCTTGAAAACATACATGGATTCTGCCTGGCGTGACCTTTACGTTTTTGATGTTCAGGATGGTAATGACAGGTATCTTCCGTATGAAGAATACAAAGAGATACTTGAAAAATACGGGGTTAATTATATTACTCCTATCTGCAAAATCAAAAATCCCACAGATGAAATCCTCTTTAAGTGTTTAGATAAAAACGATTACCTTATCAAAGACAACGAGGGTGTAGGTGAAGGTATCGTTATAAAAAATTATGACTTTAAAAACCGATTCGGAAACATTGTCTGGGCAAAGATTGTGAGAGCTAAAAGTAAAAGTAAAAGTAAAAGTAAAAATCAAAAAGTTTTCGGCCCGTCCGAAATCGAAGAAAAAATCGTTGCTGAATATGTGACCGGTACTCTTGTGGAAAAGGAATATTCCAAAATTGAGAATGAAGATGGATGGAGTTCCAGGATGATTCCCAGGTTGTTGAACGTAGTTTTTTATTGCCTGGTAAAAGAAGAATCTTGGGACTTTATCAAAAAACACAAAAACCCGACAATAAATTACAAAAAGCTGATGGCCCTAACATTTGCACGAACAAAAGAGTTAAAATCAGAGCTTTTTTAGTCAACTAATTAAAGAGGGCATAACACTTATGGATTGCAATAAATGTGAAGATGGAATTATTGATGAAATCTGCGGAACCTGTAACGGGTCTGGAGAGGGTCAATATGATGGATCAACTTGTCCCTCTTGCAAAGGCAGTGGGAATGAAAAATCTTACTGTGATTGTGTTTTGGGTGACGAAAGATTATCAAAGGAGGTTTTCTAATGGTTACTTTTTGTAAATGTGAAACCTGCCAAGACATTAAGAAAAAAATGGAAAATAAAACCACATCTGATCACAATAAAAACCTTGTAGAAATATCATCAGAGTATTGCATTGATGTAGATAATGGTAAATACTCTGTTTATCAGAAAAAGAATGGAGCTTTAAGAGCTTCGGGACACGGGGGCTGGCGGAGAATTTTAACAGGAGATAATCTTGTATTCAATCTGATGGTTGAATTAATTGAAGCTAAAGAAAAGATTCAAAAGGTGTCTGATGCACTAAAACCACAAGAGTTTAGTATTCCTATTGAAATTATTTCAAAAATTATAAAAGGAGAAATAAATTGAATCTTGCATCCTGTAGCAATTGTGGAAATGTAATTGATCTGAGTAAGGTAAAGTTCATAGACACAGAAATACCAGATGATCCCAATGATGACGAAAGAGATGAAGATGGGTACTTTGTGACAAACGAAACATCATATAATCCAGATCTTATTTGGGGTGATGATTATGCCCCGCTTGATACATGGCAATGTCGGGTATGTAAAGAATTTAATGGTAAAGGGGAAGAATAATGACAACTTTATGTTTGGCTGTATTAATTTACACATTATCAAAAGCAGGAGTAAGTCCGGATAATATCCACAGTATTACTGCATTTCTTGGATTTATTTCTGTAATAGCTGATGGGATTATATTTACAAGTATATTATCAAGTGAGGTGGTAGAATGGATCATATAATGATAGCAAGAGTAATGGCTTTAGTTGCTGAAATGGAAGCTTTAAAGGTTGATGTTGAAGTCTTGAAAATTGAATCTCCTGATATGGCAGAAAGATTTCAAGAAAAAGCTGACCAGCTATACGGTGTTGCATCAGAACTTCAAACGTTGTGTTAGTAAATATGAAAACAGTAAAAGGTGCTAATTATATATACGTTGTTGGTGATACTATCGAACATTCTGACTTCCCCGGACAATTTATCATCCAAGAAATTAAAAAAGACACCATTATAGTAAATAAAATAGGCCACAATGAATTTATAGAATTACCTCATAAGGGTATAGGGCAAATGCATTTCCCTAAATATGTGTTGCTGAAAGGACCTTCTAAATGAAAGTACTTAAAAAGAAATTCAGAAAAAAAGAACCTGCTGAGAAAGACAAACTTAATCGCCCTATATGTAAAAAAATAATAATGAAAAAGAAACTGGGCAGGTGGTGTAATTGCTATGAAGGCAGATTACCTTATCCTATTGAATGTCAAAATAATAAATTACATCCGATAACATATATTTTTAAAGACGGCAAAAAAACACTTTTGTGTGATAGATCTATTTGCCTAAGCTGTGAAAGACAAGTTGAATTTATTCCTTGGAAAGGAGGTAGATGGGAAAAAATAAAAACAGCAATTGCAAACTCAGAAGATTTACGAGATATGGATTTTATTTATAAAAGGTGATAAATATGGCGCCCAAAAGAAAATATGAATTAAGTGGTCAAAAATTCGGACACTTATTAGTTTGCGTAGAAGGAGAACCGTATGTTTACATAACTACAGGAAGAAAAGAAAGGCAATGGTGGTGTATGTGTGCTTGCGGAAAAGAATCTGTGCTTGTACGACAAACAAATCTATTAAATGGCAAAACAAAATCATGTGGATGTCTAAAAAGGAAAGATACAAATGTATTGTTTTGTAAAACTATGTCAAAATTGTAAATATTGGGGATGGTCTACATTAAATATACCGCAAGATCAATGTCCCAAAGATAATTAATTCAATTTTACCTCATTACGGGGAGTCTGCGAGGCTTTTTCAAAAATAGGAGAAAACAATGACAATCAAAAACATGATAGGATCTAAATACGGCAAATTAACTGTTCTGCGAGAAGGTGAGTTATATATTCACGTTAAATCCATGACTACAACAAAAAAATGGATATGTGAATGTGAGTGCGGTAATATTATAGAAGTTCGACAAGACAGCTTGAGAAGCAGAAACACACAATCATGCGGATGTATATCTACTGGGAAAACATCTAATAAAAAAGACAAAAATAGAAATAATCGTTGATTTAAGACGTTTTAAAAGTTTATGTGTATCATAGCATCATTTTCTTTCAAAACTCATTAATTCACAATGAAAAAATGATATCATGATGTAATTTTGACTAAATCTGATAACAGAAAAGAGAT
>JAOZUV010000081.1 GCA_029938505.1 Bacteroidales bacterium
AGTTCGTCAACGAAATAATGCCTATCTCATTGCATTAGACGTTGAGGTTGATGAAAACCTAAGTGTAAAAATTTCACATGAAATTGCACATAAAGTTGACAAAAGCATACGTTCAAAACTAGATTGTGTTTACGATATCATGGTTCATATTGAGCCTATAGGCACCCATGATCCCGATGAAGTTTATGGGGTTTCTTCTAAAGATTTATAAAATTAATTTCCTTGTCGTTTTGAAGCCTTGTTTATCAATCCGAGTGAAGCGAAGCGAAATTGAGGAATCTCAAAAACATCAAGAAGATATTTTTCTCCCGATAAATCTCTTGGAATGCTGAACGAAAAACGAGAGGATTTCTCCCTACAGTCGAAATGACAAAAATTTTAATTAAACCTTTTTTAAAATAAATTTTAATTCCCCTCTATTTATAATCACAAATTTCCTTTTCATTTTATATCTTTGCAGCTGATTTTAAAAGCTGAAAAAGGGGTGACACCCTACAGGGTGTCACCCCTTCAATAAACTTAAAAAAAATTAAAAAATGATTCTTTTCTTTCAGGCAAAAAACGAAATTGTTTACGCATTAAGCTCCTCTAAAGCAATCTCTAAAGACGACCAGCAAAAACTAAGCTGGTTATTTAGTGAAGCAAGCTTTATCGATCAAGAAAAAATGAATGGCTTTTTTGTGGGACCCCGTAAAGAAATGATCACTCCCTGGAGTACCAATGCCGTTGAAATTACACAAAATATGGGCATCAATGGCATCGAACGTATTGAAGAATTCTTCAAACAAGCAGATGAAAATGCCCCTTTTGATCCTATGCTACAAGCTTTTTATAAAAACTTGGATCAAACAATATTTACAATCGAGAAAGAACCTGAACCAATCATCAATATCAAAAATATTACCAAATACAATAAAGCTGAAGGCTTGGCTTTAAGTACTGATGAAGTCTCTTATTTGGAAGAAGTAAGTGAAAAAATTGGTCGTAAATTAACCGATGGCGAAGTTTATGGTTTTGCTCAGGTAAACTCTGAACATTGTCGCCACAAAATATTTAATGGCACATTTAAGATTGATGGAGAAACAAAAAAGGAGACCCTTTTTGCATTGATTAAAAAAACATCCAAAGTAAATCCCAATCGATTAATTTCGGCTTATAAAGATAATGTGGCCTTTGTATTGGGTCCAAGAATAGAGCAATTCGCTCCAAAAACCCAAGACAAACCTGACTTCTTCGAAATAAAAGATATTGATACCGTAATTTCAATAAAAGCGGAAACACATAATTTCCCTACAACGGTTGAGCCATTCAATGGAGCAGCTACCGGAACAGGTGGTGAAATTCGCGACCGTATGGCTGGTGGAAAAGGTAGCTTACCCATTGCCGGGACAGCCGTTTATATGACCTCTTATCCTCGTTTGGAAGTAGGCCGCACATGGGAACAAAAAACCGAAGAGCGTCCTTGGTTATACCAAACCCCCGAAGAAATTTTGATCAAAGCTTCGAACGGAGCCAGCGATTTTGGAAACAAATTTGGACAACCACTTATCTGCGGAAGCTTACTCACTTTCGAACATTTCGAAAACAATAAAAAATTCGGTTACGATAAAGTAATCATGCTTGCCGGTGGTATTGGTTTTGGTAAAAAAGAAGACAGTTTAAAAGATATTCCTGAAGAAGGCGATTTAATCGTTGTGTTGGGTGGTGATAATTACCGTATTGGAATGGGTGGAGGTGCTGTTTCTTCAGTTGCAACGGGTGAATTTGACAATTCAATTGAGCTAAATGCTGTTCAGCGTGCCAATCCTGAAATGCAAAAAAGAGTACTGAATGCCATTCGTGGCTTGGTTGAATCAGACAAAAATTCTATCGTTTCAATTCACGATCATGGTGCTGGTGGTCATCTTAATTCGCTGTCAGAATTGGTTGAAGATAATGGTGGAACTATAGACGTAACCAAACTTCCGGTTGGTGACCCTACCCTTTCATCCAAAGAAATTATTGGAAACGAATCGCAAGAGCGCATGGGCTTGGTGATGAAAGAAAAAGATTTTGAGCTTTTAAATAAGATCTCAGAACGTGAGCGTGCACCAATTTATGCTGTTGGTCATGCTCGTTCAGATAAACATTTTGTGTTTGAAACTCCCAAAGGAAATCCAATTGATTTAGATTTAGAATACCTTTTCGGAAAACCTCCAAAAACAGTATTGGTTGATGAAAAAAACACAGAAGGGTTCAAAGCTGTTGAGTACGATGCAAGCAAGATCGAATCTTATATTGAAGACTTATTACAAATAGAAGCCGTTGCTTGTAAAGATTGGTTAACCAATAAAGTGGATCGCTCAGTAACAGGAAAAGTGGCCATGCAACAATGTGCTGGAACGATTCAATTACCATTAAATAATCTAGGTGTGGTTGCTTTGGATTATCAAGGCAAAAAAGGAATTGCTACCGCAATGGGGCATGCTCCTGTGGCTGCCATGGTTGATCCTGTTAAAGGCTCGGTTCTTTCAATTGCCGAATCATTGACCAATATTGTTTGGGCTCCGATTCATGATAACATCAAAGGAATTTCGTTGAGTGCCAACTGGATGTGGCCTGCCAAAAACAAAGGCGAAGATGCTCGTTTATACGAGGCTGTGGAAGCCGTTAGTGATTTTGCTTGCGACTTAGGCATCAATATTCCTACTGGGAAAGATTCACTTTCGATGACTCAAAAATACAGTGATGGTGATGTGGTTTATGCCCCTGGCACTGTCATTATTTCTTCGGTTGGAGAAGTGGATGATATCCGTAAAGTTGTTCGTCCTGTATTGGTTAAAGACACCGATACTCAAATTCTTTATATCGATCTTTCAAAAGACAATTACAATTTAGGCGGAAGTAGTTTTGCGCAATTGGTCAATTCATTGGGAGCTAAAACTCCAACGGTAACCGATACTCCTTATTTTGCTACTGCTTTCAATACCATTCAAACATTGATCCGTGAAGATTTAATTTTGGCTGGTCACGATATTTCGGCGGGTGGAATGATTACCACTTTATTAGAAATGACCTTCGGAAGAAACGACATTGGTTTAAATATCGATCTTTCAAGCATTGCTGAAAAAGAAACCACCAAAGTTTTCTTTAGTGAAAATCCTGGTTTGATTCTTCAAGTAAAAAATGCAGAGAAAATAACCGAAATTCTGAGTCAGAATAATATTCACTTCCATAACATTGGAAATCTAACGGAGAACAGAACTGTAAACATCAAACATCACGAAAGTGAATTTGCATTAAATATTGACCGCTTAAGAGATCTTTGGTTTAAAACTTCTTACCTCTTCGATCGCAAACAAAGTGGCGAAGAATTGGCACTGGAGCGTTTTAACAATTATAAAAAACAAGAACTCAAATTTGAATTTCCTAAACATTTTACAGGCAAAGCATCTCAATACAATATTGAATTAAGCCGTCGTAAGCCAAGTGGAATCAAAGCCGCTATCATCCGTGAAAAAGGAGTGAATGGTGATCGTGAGATGGCATATATTATGCACCTCGCCGGATTTGATGTAAAAGATGTTCACATGACTGATTTGATCTCCGGAAGGGAAACTTTAGAGGATATAAACTTTATTGTTTTTGTGGGTGGCTTCTCAAATTCTGATGTCTTGGGTTCAGCCAAAGGTTGGGCAGGTGCTTTCCTTTACAACGAAAAAGCAAGAACTGCTCTTGAAAACTTTTATGCTCGTAAAGACACCTTAAGTTTAGGCGTTTGCAACGGTTGTCAGTTGATGATGGAATTGAATTTGGTATATCCAAAACACGAAAACAGAGTACGCATGCTGCACAATGCCTCTCATAAATTTGAAGCAGGATTTATTGGAGTTGATGTTCCTGAAAATAATTCGATCATGCTAAAAACATTGGCGGGCTCTAAACTAGGAATTCATGTAGCCCATGGTGAAGGAAAATTCAGTCTTCCTTACGGAAAAGAAAAATATAATGTTTCGATGAAATATACGCAGAAAGCATACCCAGGCAATCCAAATGGATCAGATTTTGGTATAGCCGGAATGTGTTCGGATGATGGTCGTCATTTAGTAATGATGCCACACCTTGAAAGAGCATTTATGACTTGGCATTGGGCCGAGTATCCGCTTGAACGTAAATCGGATGAAATAACCCCATGGATAGAAGCTTTTGTAAATGCGAGGGAGTGGGTTATAACAGCGACTAAATAAAATTTACCTAATTTACTTTTAAAAACTATTTTAAACTTTTCATTTAAGATGATAAAGCGAAGCATTTTTATTGCGGTATTGGTTTTGGCGGGGATGACTACAAATGCTCAAAATGACACTATTTGGATCGATGAAATAAAAATCGAAGCCAATAAAACTCCAACTGTATATTCCGAAAGTTCACGAATAGTTAATGTGTTGACGAAAGCAGAAATCCGTCAGGCACCCATACAAAATATAGCCGATTTATTAGAATATGCCATGAATGTTGATGTGCGTCAACGTGGTTATCACGGTGTACAATCCGACATCAGTGTCAGAGGTGGCTCTTTTGATCAAACTCTGATCTTAATCAATGGCATTCCTTTTAGCAATCCTCAAACGGGTCATCATAATTCAGACATCCCAATAGATATTGAAAATATCGAAAAAATTGAAATTTTAGAAGGTCCCGGTTCACGTATTTTCGGACCCAATGCTTTTAGTGGGGCAATCAATATTATCACTGGGAATAAAAAAGAAGACAAGCTTAAAGTGGGAATGTCAGCTGGAGAAAACGGTTTATATTCTGGTTTGGTTTCAGGAAGTTTTACTAAGAATAAAATTTCAAACAATCTGACTGTTTCAAAAAATAGCTCGAATGGTTATACTGAAAATACCGATTACCAAATTCTGAATGTTTTATACCAGGCTAATCTTCAATTAAAAAACAACTCCATAGAATTTCAGGCAGCTTATCAAAATAAAGGTTTTGGAGCAAATAGTTTTTATACACCTGCTTACCCAAACCAATATGAGGCTACTAAAACTCAATTTATTTCGGCTAAGTGGAAAGGTGGCACAAAAGTTAAATATCAATTATCATCCTATTATAAAAAGCATAATGATCGTTTTGAGTTATTCAGAACAGATCCCGCCTCATGGTACTCTACTCACAATTATCACCAAACTCATGCCTATGGTTTTGAAGGAAATTTAAATTTTATTTCTCCCATTGGTCAAACTGCCATCGGCGCTTCTTTTCGGAACGAAAAAATACACTCCAATAAATTAGGTTTTGATATGGATGAACCTAAAAAAGTGAGCGGTGAAGACAATGTTTTTTATACTAAAAGTGACAATCGAAATAATTTTTCTCTTTTTATAGATCATGCTTATCATTCAAATAAATTCAGCATTAGTGGGGGAGTAATGGTTAACTGGAACTCTGCTTTCGATTGGAAACTGTTTCCAGGAATGGATGTAAGTTATCATCTTACAAAAGAACTTAAACTATTTGCATCCGTGAATAAATCATACCGCATTCCTACATTTACCGACCTTTATTATGTGGGGCCAACAAATATTGGCAATATTGATTTAAAGCCAGAAGAAGCAGTAACCATTGAAGGTGGCTTGAAATATATCACCAAATATTTTGCAACTGATTTGGCTTATTTTAATCGCAATGGTAAAAATATTATCGACTGGGTTCGTTTATCTTCAGATGATAAATGGGAAAGTAAAAATATTACTGAATTAAACACTCACGGTATCGAATTTTCATTTATTGCAAATAACAAACTATTTAAATCGGCCAACTTACCTATCCAAAATATACGTTTAAGTTATGCGTTCATTGATGTTAAAAAACACAGTGGCGATTTTATTTCGAAATATGCCTTGGATTATATGAAACATAAATTGAATTTAAATATTGCACACTCAATTGTGAAAAATATAAGTTTGAATTGGCAATTTAGTTATCAAGATCGTGCAGGCACCTACTACCATTTTGTAAATGATGAGGAAATAGAATACAAACCTTTTGTGCTTTTAGATGCTCGTTTAAATTGGGAAATTAAAAATTGGAACGTATATTTGGAGGCGACAAATATTTTGGATGAAGATTATTTCGACATCGGAAATGTTATGATGCCCGGACGTTGGATTCGAGCTGGTTTTGTATTCGACATCAACATATAAAAGCATATGAATAAAATAGCATTAATTACTGGAGCAACCGCAGGCATTGGTGAAGCTTGCGCTGAAAAATTTGCACAAAACAATTACAACCTCATCATCACAGGTAGAAGAACTGAACGTTTGGAAGCAATAAAAGCTGAGTTTGAAAAAAGCTATAACATCAATGTTTATACCTTAAATTTCGATATTCGTGAAAAAGTAGCTGTTGAAAATGCGGTTTCTTCCTTACCAGAAAATTGGAGAAATATTGACGTTTTAGTGAATAATGCAGGTTTAGCTGCAGGCTTGGATTTTATTCAAGATGGCAGTATCGATGATTGGGAGCAAATGCTTGACACTAATGTTAAAGGGCTATTATTTATCTCTCGCCAAATTATTCCTTTGATGATTAAGAACAAAAAAGGACATGTGATTAATATTGGTTCCATTGCTGGAAAAGAAGTGTATCCTAAAGGAAATGTGTATTGTGCCTCCAAACATGCCGTAGATGCCCTTACAAAAGGGATGAGAATGGATTTACTGGAACACGGTATTAGGGTAAGTCAAATTGCTCCAGGAGCTGTTGAAACCGAATTTTCAATGATTAGATTAAAGGGCAACGAAGAAGCTGCTACTAAGGTTTACAAAGGATTTGAGCCTTTACGTGCCAAAGATATTGCTGAAGTTACTTTTTATGTGACTACCATGCCCGCTCACGTTAATATCAACGACTTATTGATTATGCCAACAGCTCAAGCTAGTGCAACTCAACTTCTAAGGAAGTAATTTAGGGAAAACATCATTTTTTTGTCTGTTTATTTTATTTTAACATTCATTTCGTCCTATTAAAAAAGCTTAAGATGAACGTCTTAGATTGTATTTTTTTATATATGTAATTTTTTTCATATAATTGCATTTCTATTGCACCTACGAACTAATACTATATTATGGAAATCCTAAGACTCTTTGACATTCTGCCTCATTATAAAAACAGTTACAAACCAAAAGATGATGTTTTAGCTGGGAAAGAAAATGGCGAATGGGTTAAATTCAGTATCGATCAGTATATTGAGATGGCTAATAATGTTAGTTATGGCTTTTTAAAACTGGGAGTTAAAAAAGGCGATAAAATAGCCACTATTTCAAACAACCGCCCGGAATGGAATATCTTGGATATGGGAATAACTCAAACTGGAGCCGTTCACGTACCCATTTATCCAACCATTAGCGAATCTGATTATAAATACATTTTAAATCATGCCGAAGTACAATATGTTTTTGTTTCGGGTATGGATTTACTTCGCAAAATTAAACACATCTTACCAGAGGTTCCTTCATTAAAAGGGGTATATACCTTTAAAGAAATTGATGAATTTAAACACCTGAGTGAACTTGTTGATCTGGGTGCCAAAAATTCAGTTCCTGAAAAACTCGAAAAAATAAAATCAGGAATACAAACTGATGAACTTGCCACCTTGATTTATACATCTGGAACAACAGGCGACCCAAAAGGCGTGATGCTCTCACATAAAAACTTAATTAGTAATTTCATGTCTGTGATAGAAATTCCAACTGTTGGAGAAGAAGGAATTTCATTGAGCTATTTACCCTTATGCCATGTATACGAACGTATGCTAAATTATCTATTTCAGTATTTAGGAATTTCCATTTATTATGCTGAAAACATGGCTACAATTGCTGACAATATAAAAGAGATTAAACCTCATATAATGTCGACAGTTCCTCGGCTTTTAGAAAAAGTGTATGATAAAATAATTGCCAAAGGGCGTAAGTTAAGCCCTGTCAAAAAGGCTATCTTTTTCTGGTCCGTTAATCTCGGA
>JAOZUV010000082.1 GCA_029938505.1 Bacteroidales bacterium
TTGATTTTTCGGTTTTTGCTGATCAGATTGATTTGGACTATATCATTGGTTCGGTGCATTTGGTTCGCAATCCTGATACGAGTAAACTATGGTTTACTGATGGTCCAAAACGTGAAACTTATGATGAGGGTTTAAAAAATATTTTCGGAGGGGATATCCGTAAAGCTGTAACAGCATTTTATCATCAAAGCATGCAAATGATAGAAACCCAAAAACCTGAAATTATTGGGCATCTCGATAAAATTAAAATGCATAATCAAAATCGTTTCTTTAAAGAGGATGAAGCTTGGTATATTAAATTAGTTGATGAAACCCTTGAATTGGCAAAATCAAATGATTGTATCGTTGAGGTAAATACACGTGGTGTTTATAAAAAACGTTGCGACTCATTTTTTCCCGGAATTGAGGTGATGAAAAAAATGAAAAATTTGAAAATTCCTGTTACTATTAGTTCAGATGCTCATACTTCTAGTGATTTAGCGACCCTACTTCCTGAAGCTATTGAACAATTAAAAGCGATAGGATATGAAGAAATAATGACCTTGAAAAAAGGAGTTTGGATGCCCCAAGGAATATAATTTATTTTTCGAAAATCATTTTATAGTGAATAATTCCGGCATCAATAAATGTATCACCTACTGTTTTGAATCCATTTTTTTGGTAGAAATCTACGGCTTCAATTTGGGCATTTAGGTAAATTGTTTCGTTGAGAGGAATTAAATCATCTAACAAAATATTCAATATAATTTTTCCAAGACCTTTATTTCGGCGGGTTTTAATTACTGCAAAGCGCTCAATTTTATACCCTTCTAAAGTTTTACGAAAGCGAGCTGTGGCTATTGGATTATCATCTTTATCAAAAAACAGATAATGAGCTGATTCATCTTCATACTCATATTCCATATTGGGATCAATTCTTAATTCTCCAATGAAAACCTCTTCACGGATTTTAAAAGCTAGATCAAAAAATTTAGTATTTGATTCATTGAATTTTTCAATTCTCATCTTGTAAAGATAAAAAAAGGCAACCGTTTTGGTTGCCTGAGTATATATTGATTTAATAAAATCTTATTTAGGATCGTAAGCCCATTTAATCCAAATAGAGCCCCAGGTGAAACCTCCACCAAAAGCAGATAAAATTACATTATCACCTTTTTTTAGTTTGTCTTCCCATTCCCATAAGCATAGAGGAATAGTTGCCGAAGTTGTATTTCCGTAACGCTCAATATTAATCATAACTTGCTCTTTCTTGATACCCATTCGGCGAGCTGTAGCTTCAATGATTCTGAGATTTGCTTGGTGAGGAACCAGATAAGCGATATCTTTTGATTCTAAATTATTTTTTTTCATTATCTCAACCGAAACATCTGCCATATTTGTAACAGCAAATTTAAATACTGACTGACCCTCTTGATAAATATAATGTTCACGTGCATCAATAGTTTCATGAGAAGCTGGCTTGGCAGATCCACCTGCTTTTTGATGTAAGTGAATACGTCCCGAACCATCTGATTTTAAAATAGAATCTTTTATACCCACATCCTCCGTTGTTGGTTCTAAAAGAACAGCTGTACCAGCATCTCCAAAAATAATACAGGTTTGACGTTCTTGATAATCAACTATTGATGACATTTTATCAGCACCTACTACTATTACTTTTTTATGCGATCCTGATTCAATGTATTTTGAACCCGTGACTAAGGCATAAATAAAACTTGAACAGGCGGCATTCAAATCAAAACTAAAGGCATTTTTAATCCCTACTTTATCTGAAATAATATTTGCTGTTGCCGGAAACTGCATGTCGGGAGTAACTGTTGCACAAATCAACATATCAATTTCATCTGGTGAAGTTCCAGTTTTTTCGAGTAACTGTTTTACAGCAGGTACTGCTAATTCGGAAGTCCCTTGTTCCTCCCCTTTTAAAATATGTCTTTCTTTAATCCCTGTACGAGAAGTGATCCATTCGTCAGTTGTGTCAACCATTTTGGCCAACATATCATTGGTTAAAACAAAATCAGGAACCCAGCCTTGAATTCCTGTTATTGCTGCATTCAATTTAGTCATTATTTAATTTTTTAGACGGGCAAAGTTAATTATTTATTGAAAATATTAACTTTTCACTCCGTTAAATATTTTATCAGAGAGATCAACTTTTTGGATTTCTTTTGAGAGGAGAACTAAATTTTTAATGGCTAATGCACTAGAAATTCCGTGCCCAACCATTACTGAAGAATCAATTCCTAAAACAGGAGTACCTCCAGCATTTTCAAAATTAAGGCCGTCAACCACATGATTTTTCATGCCTTGACTGCTCATAAACGCTTGCATAGATTCAACTAGTTTAATAACTACATTACCAGTAAAGCCGTCGCATACAATGACATCAGCTTTATCCGATAAAAGATCTCGTCCTTCTACATTCCCGATAAAATTAAAATCAGTAGAGTCTTTCATTAATTGAAAAGCTGTTTGGCTTAATAAATTTCCTTTTTCTTCTTCCTCTCCGATATTTAATAATCCAACTTTTGGGTTATCAATTCCATAAACATGCTTTCCATATACTGACCCTAAAATAGCAAATTGATACAAAACATCTGCTTTTGGGTCAGGATTAATTCCTACATCTAATACAATATTAATTCCTCCATTTATTTTTGGAAGAACAGCTGCAATACATGGACGAATAATACCAGGAATCATTCGCAAGCTATAAATTGAACCAATTAATATGGCTCCACTATTACCTGCACTAGAGAAAGTATCAATTTTTTTTTCCTTTAATAAACGGAATCCAATATTGATGCTTGAGTTAGGTTTTGTTTTAAAAGCTTTAAGTGGGTGTTCACCCATTTTAATGACATCTGATGCATGAACAATTTTAAATTGATCAGGATTTTCGTTTCTTTCAGAAAGTTGTTGGTGTATGACAGCTTGATCGCCAATCAATACAATTTGGTCAGATGAGGGTATTTCTTTCAGTGCTAATAAGGCACCATCTATAGTAGAATTTGGGGCATAATCCCCTCCCATTACATCTATTCCAAGATACATTTTATAAAATTTGTTGAATTTATTTATTCAGCCTCAGCTTTTGCAATAGCTAATTTACCTTTATAGTAACCGCATTCGCCACAAACAGTATGGTATTTTACAGATGTACCACAATTTGAGCAAGTAGCAATAGTAGCAGCTTCAGCTTTATAGTGAGTTCTTCTTTTATCTCTGCGTTGTTTCGAGATTTTTCGTTTTGGATGTGCCATTTTATATGTAAATTATTTATTATTAATCTTTTTTTAGTTTTTTTAATATGTCCCATCTGGGATCAATCTGATCATCTTTACTTATTTTGTTGAGTTTTTTGAGCATCTCTTTATTACAAGTCATCTCTCCGTTTTCATCTTCGAAATGCATTTTTTGTAAAGGGAGCAATAAATGAATGTATTCGTAAATAATCGGTGAAATATTTATTTCGTGATCATCTTCTGGTATAATGATAATTTCATCAGATTCCTCTTTATACGATTCTCCAAATTGAATAAACAGTTGTTGATTACCACTTATAGGATAATTAAAAGCTTCAAGACAACGATCACAGTTTACCTCAACTGAGCCATTTATGTTAAAGTTAAATATCAACATTGATTCTTGAATTTCTAATTCAAGATCAACTTTTACTTCACCTTTTTTTATGTCCGAATAATCAATTTCCTCAAAGAACAAATCATTTACTTCGTAAGTAAATTCGTGAAACCCTAAGCTTAACCCTTTAAAAGGGATTATGAATTCCAATGTTTTTCCCAAAATATACCTTCTTTTTTCGGGCTGCAAAATTAAATATTAATATTATGAATACCAAATATTTATTGCCTGAACCCTAAAATAACTACGATTATAGTTTTTTTTTAAAATTTAACCGATTAATCTTTTGTGAAAAAAATAACAGCGAGTTTAAAAAAAATTTATATTTGCAAAAAATCAGGTATAATTTTTATATTAGTCATTAGGTTTTGTTGAAATTATAGAATTACGTTTAAATATTCAAAAATCATGTTTAATAAATTTATTGCATTTTTGCTTCCATACATGCCAAAGAGTTTTGTATGGTTATTTTCAAAAAGATATATTGCTGGTAAAACAATTGAAGATGCCATTCAGGTAGCCAAAGATTTAAATATTAACGGTATAAAAGTTACAGTTGATCTCTTAGGTGAATTTATCACTAAAATTGGGCAAGCTGAAGAAAACAAAAATATTTATTTAAATATTATTGAAACTTCTGAAAAACATAATGTAGATGGGAATTATTCATTAAAACCAACTATGTTTGGTTTATTGATTGATGCTGAAATATGTTATAAATATATTCGCGAAATTGTTGCAAAAGCAGCCTCTTATAATAATTTCGTAAGGGTTGATATGGAAGATTCACAATGTGTAGACCTTGAGTTAGATATGTTTCGAGAGTTAAAAACAGAATTTCCTAAAAACGTTGGCTTAGTATTTCAATCTTATTTAAAACGTACACTTGGTGATATTAAAGGCTTACAGGATTTGAATGATAATGAAAATCCAATTAATTACAGACTTTGTAAGGGAATTTATGTTGAGTCCGCTGAAATTGCGTATAAAAAGTATAAGGAAATTAATGAGCATTTTTTAATTGATCTTGACTATATTTTCCAAAATAATATTTATCCGGGTATTGCAACTCATGATGTTCCATTGGTTGAGGGTGCTTATAAATTAATTGAAAAGTATAATATTCCAAAGGATAAATATGAATTCCAGATGTTATATGGTGTAACACCAGAACTTCGTAAATCCATTGTTGAAAAAGGTCATGCAATGAGAGTATATGTCCCTTATGGAAAAGACTGGTTTGCCTATTCAACACGTCGTTTAAAAGAAAATCCAAAGATGGCTTGGTTGATAATCAAGTCGCTATTTGTGAGAGGATAGACTGTTCTTTTGTTAAAAGAAGTTAAAACTAAATACAATAAACTGCTGAATTAAAGCTCATAATAAGCTTTTGGTTCAGCAGTTTGCATGTAGTTTCGTTGAATAATTGGCAAAATTTTACTAAATTTGCAGCTCAAAAAATCAGTTATTATGCAAAAAGCCAGGGTTTTATTTGTTGCACAGGAAATCACTCCTTATCTTGAAGAAACTCCGATGGGGAAAATTGGACGTTTTTTACCACAAGGTATTCAAGAGAGAGGAAAAGAAATCAGAACATTTATGCCACGGTACGGATGTATCAATGAGCGTAGAAATCAATTACATGAAGTCATTCGATTATCAGGAATGAATTTAATTATTGATGATGCTGACCATCCCTTGATTATTAAAGTGGCTTCTATTCAACAAGCTCGCATGCAAATTTATTTTATTGATAACGAAGATTATTTCCAGAGGAAGTTTACTCTTTGCGATAAGAATAATAAATTTTATAAAGATAATGATGAACGTGCCATTTTTTTTAGCCGTGGAGTTTTAGAAACCGTAAAAAAATTGGGATGGGCACCAAACTTAGTACATTGTCACGGTTGGTTTACAAGTCTTACCCCATTGTATTTAAAAAAAGCATTTAGCGATAACCCATTATTTACTGATGCAAAAGTTGTTTATTCAATTTATGATGATGATTTTGCTGGCGAATTAAATAATGGTTTAGCCGATAAAATGAAAACGGAAGGTATTGCAGAGGCTGATTTGACACACTATAAAAAAGCAAATTTTGTTAGTCTAAATAAAGTAGCTATTGATAATGCTGATGCAGTTATTATTGGTAGCGAAAAAATTAATAATGAGCTTGAAGAATACCTGAAAAAATCAGGGAAACCATATCTTGAATTCCATCCTGAAGAAACTTATGTAGAGGCTTATAATAAATTCTACGATGAGATAATTGGTGATATTGGATAATAAAATAAATAATAATAAAAAAAATAAGCCTTTGAAAGTTTTAATGTTAGTAAAGAAAGCTCTTATATTTTCGAGCTTTGTTGGGATGATATTGTTTGTTGCATGTACTGATGTAACAGAAGTAATTGGGGGTGATTTTGTTCCGGATTTGTCAAATATGAATATGATTTTTACGGATACAGTTACTACTGAAACCTATTCAATTTTAAAAGACTCTATTGTAAATTCTAATTCAACGCCATATCTTCTTGGAAGTATTATTGATCCGGTATTTGGAAAAACAACAGCAAGTATTAATGCTAAATTTCTTGTGAGTTTGGGTTTTGATTCCGTATTTCATGCTGCTGAATTTTTTGATTCACTTGTATTGAATCTTTCATATAGTCGTCATTATTATGGCGATACTTTAGAAGAACAAACAATTCATATTTATGAATTAGAAGAGAATTTTGATGACTTAGCAGATTATTATTCAAATTATGTTGCGCAGCATAGTCCAATTGAATTAGCTGCTCATACATTTGCTCCAAAACCTAATACGTCAGTATCAATAATTGAGGGGGCTACTTCAAGTCCGCAAATTAAAATTCTAATTACTAAATCACCCGATCATCCGTTTGCTGCTAAACTTTTATCAATAAATATTGAAGATTATTTGGAGTATGATAGTGTACTTGATTATAATATAATTCAAACTGAAAATTTTTATGAATTTTTTAATGGTCTAAATATAACAACGGATCCTATTAATGGTGGCTTAAAAGGATCTTTGTTTGGAATAAACCTTTATGCTACAGATACTCGTCTGGAATTATATAAACATGATACTATCCTTGGAAAAACAAGTAATGGACTAAATGATTCTGCTATCATTGTTAATAGGTTTTCTTCAATAGTTGTAAATACTTCAGAAGGAAAGGCATTTAACCATTACGATCATTCTGATTACCTGGGGGCTGATAATTTAATGATAGATCAAGTAATAAATGGTAATAAAGAACTCGGACAAGAAAAGGTTTATATTCAGTCTTTGGCTGGTAATCAACTTAGAGTTAAATTCCCATTTATAAAGAATTTTAAAAATACCAATACTAAAATTGCAATTAATAAGGCAGAGCTGGTTTTATCTCTTGCTGAGGATTTAGAATTAGTCCCATTTGATGCACCTCTTTATATAGATGCTCAAATAAAACATCTAGCTGATACAGTTTCGGTTTTACCAGATGTAGCATTTGGGGAAAGTTTTTTTGGAGGAACTCTTGATACTATTGCAAACGAATATAGATTCAGAATAACAAGTTATGTACAAGATGTTTTAGATGGAGTAAATGAAGGAGAGAATGGCTTAGTTGTATTTTCTGATTTTGAAAACAATGCTTATTCTAGGGTATTATTGGTGGGAAGTAATCCGATGCTTCCAATTCCCTACTCTAAACGTGCTCGATTAGAAATTACATATACCATTGTTAATTAGTTTTTTGTCTTTCATGTCCTTTTAATTATTCTTGATAAGGAAACTATTTTTTAATTTCTAAGTTAAACTACTCATGTGTGGAATTGTAGGTTATATTGGTTCAAAACAAGCTTATCCAATATTAATAAAAGGTTTAAAACGACTTGAATACAGAGGCTATGATAGCGCTGGGATTGCTTTATTAAATGGTATGGTAAATGTTTATAAAAGCAAGGGGAAAGTTGCTGTTTTAGAAAATTTTGTTGATGGGAAAAATCTTGAAGCTACAGTAGGCATTGCTCATACCAGATGGGCTACTCACGGTGAACCCAATAATATTAATGCACATCCTCACTATTCTCAATCCAAGGAACTTGCAATAATTCATAATGGGATCATCGAAAATTATGCTTCCCTAAAAAAGGAATTGGAAAATCGAGCGTATAAATTTGAAAGCGATACAGACACTGAAGTTTTAATTTATTTAATTGAAGATATCCAAAAGAATGAGCAAGTTGATTTATATGAAGCTGTACGTATAGCTTTAAATCAGGTGATAGGTGCTTATGCAATTGTAATTGTTTC
>JAOZUV010000083.1 GCA_029938505.1 Bacteroidales bacterium
TTATTTTTCAGATATTTTAAGCCATTTCCATGATCCCAATGTCCATGGCTTAAAACCACTATTTCAACATCATTAATATTAACATTTAATTTTTTTGCATTTTGTAAAAATATATCTGAGTGACCTGTATCGAAAAGTAATTTCATCCCATTATGTTCAATAAAATAGGAAAGCCCATGTTCGGCTAAAAAATTATCAGATGCTGTATTTTCTGTTAATACTGTCAGTTTCATTTGTTCGTTTTATCAATTGATACTTTTAAAATTCCTGAATTTATAATAAAGAGTTTGTGATTCGATTCATTTCTGTCCCACTCATCTTTAATCCAGTGTAAGTGTTTTGCTAAAGTTTCAATAATTTTATCAGGATATTCTTCCGATATCTTTACTGGAATAAAAGCTTTGTTGATTAATTTGATGTTCTTCCCAAACTGCATAGATACCAATACATTTACACTTTTTTCTTGCAGGAAGTTAATTATAGCCTGCCCTTTTTTTTTCGATCCATGCTCATGTTCTTCATCCATTAATTTGAATATATTGTTTTCCTCAGATATCAATATAATTTTATCATTCTCTTGTTTGTAAATAAGAAATTTGTCGGCATCTCCAAAATGTCTTTTTTCAAATTTATTTTCTTTATTAACAGCGAAAGCAAATACTAATTTCATTTTTTAAAATTTATTTATTGTTCTTTTATTTCGAAAATATTCCCGGCTTTGTCCCTTATAAAAACCATTTCAGAATTTTCTTTCTTTTTCTGAATAATTCTATAATTGAGTTTCTTCGCTTTTTTAATTATCAAATTTCTATCCTCAACTGAAATGCATAAATGCCTGAAACATTGATTATATAACTCCGGACTTATAAAGATTTCTAAAAACGCATTATCTTTTTCCATTAAATAAATCACTGGGCTATAATTAATTCCAAAAATTTCCCAAGAAAGATCATTATTTATGGAAAAGGTCTTCACCTCATTCATTCCTAAAATATTTTGATAGAATTTTTTTATTTCAGAACGATCTTTTATTGCTAAACCAATATGTTCAAGTTTCATGTATTATGATATTTTTTTTGCTTGTAGCAAGCGCACATACTTTTTTAGGTAAAACGATTCTTTAAACTCATTAAATCCAACATCTTTTAATATCGATTTCCAGTCTTTTTCGATATAGTCAAAAGCATATTTACATTCAATTTTTTTAAAGATATACCGATGATGAAAAGGCATTTTGTTCATATCAAATTCGGCGAAATCAAGTATGCTGAATATTCCCCCTGGCTTAAGATGATTATATGCATTTGAGATCACATTATTTCGTACTTCGTGTGGAAAACCATGAATAACAAAGCTGATAAAAACCCGGTCGAATTGCTGGCCTAATTCGAAAAGCTGATCAATTCTTTGATTGACAAATTTGATATTTGGATTGTTTTTGAATTTTTCCAGAAACTGCCGTTCCATATTCTCAGAAATATCCATTCCTGTAATTGAAGATTTATCTGAAACATAATTATTTATCAGCATGATATTCCTTCCGGTTCCACAGCCAATATCCAAAATATTTTCATTTGGTTTGATTTCAAGATCGGCAATAGCTTTTTTAATAAACCCTTTATATTGACCAAACGAAGCAATATTCATTATCTGATCGTAATGTTTTGCTGTAAATGTTGATAATTCAACTCCTGAATCTGGATATATTTTCTCCATTTTATTCAATTTTATTGTTGTTAATTTTAGCAAATGCTCCTTCGGCTGCTTTAATTATTATTACATTGACGCATTCCTTTTTAGAATTTTCTCAGATCATCTCTTTTATAAGCCTCAAATGCTTTTTTGATAGACATTTCACCCGCACCAATATAAACTTTCATTCCTGTTTTTTCGAGAACTGTTGCAGCGTTTCCACCGGGACCGTTTCCCGTAATTAAAACATCGGGGTTTAGTTCAAATAGTTTTTGTGCGGTTTTTGGACCAGCACCATGAGCTTCACCCTCTATTTCTCTGTTGTCAAAACTTGTTAATTTGTCTTTTTCTTCATCATAAATTAATATGAATTCGGTTCTTCCAAAACGTGGATCCATCATCGAATTCCATTCAGTTCCTTTTGTTGTAAAAGCTATTTTCATAATTATTTTATTTATAGATTTTTAGTTTTTCCCCAGCTTTTAATTAAGCTGTTTTTTAAATTACTTTGATCATATTCGACGATGGTTTCACCATTAAGCATTGCTTTTGTGAAGTTTTCATCGTAGGGAATATTGGAAATATGAATAATATTTTCAGTGGATAAATAATCAATAATTTCTTGCGATTTTTCAGTATTTATATCGTATTTATTGATAATACAGCCTGCCTTGATTTTAAATTTTTTCACTAACTCATAAACTCTTTTTAAATCATGTAAGCCAGCAACACTGGGTTCGGTGACCAAAACAACAAAATTTGCTCCTGAAAGTGATGATACAACCGGACATCCAATTCCCGGAGATCCGTCAACAATGACATAATCACTATTATTTTTTTCAGCTATTTGCTTCGCATCATTTTTAACTTTAGCAACTAATTTTCCTGAATTATCTGCTCCAATACCAAGCTTGGCATGCACCATGGTGCTACCAAGTTTTGTGGTAGAAATATAGCTTTTCCCAACATTTAAACTTTCGTTTGTTATGGCTTCTGTTGGACAAATACGGGCACAATATCCACAACCCTCGCAGCTTAAAGGATCAACAATGTATTGCTCATTTATTATCGGAATAGCATAGAAACGACAAACGTCTGCACATTTGCCACAACTATTACATTTATCCTGATCAATTTTGGCAAGTTCACCACTGTAAAAATCTTCAGATATTTTAAAATCTGGTTTCATTAAAAGATGCATATCAGCAGCATCAACATCGCAATCTGCTACCACAATATCTTTTCCTCCTAAATATGCAAAAGATGCTGTAATTGAGGTTTTACCGGTGCCGCCTTTTCCCGAAATTATGACTATTTCTTTCATTTTACACCCCCCTTTTTTAATTTCAAAATGTAATCTTTGATGTTTTCCAGTTGTCGTTTTATTTCAGGAATTTCATTATAAATTAATTCTCCGCGAGAGTATAATTCTGCTGCTTTTCTGTTATTAGGAATTTTAGCCAGAATAGGGATGTTTTCTTTTTCGCAATAATCTAATACATCATTGTTGCCAATACCAAAACGATTTATAATTACACCAAAATCTTTTTTTAATTTTTTTATTGTATCTACTGCTAAGCTTAAATCGTGTAATCCAAAAGGAGTTGGTTCTGTAATTAAAATCACAAAATCGGCATCTTTGCTTGCTTCAATAACTGGGCAAGAAGTTCCGGGAGGAGAATCAAATAATTTTATTGTGTTTTTTGAGAAATGCTTATCAATGTATTTCTGGGTTTGCGAAATTAATGGAACCGCTTGCTCTTCACCAATGTCCAATCTGCTTTCGATGAATGATAAATTATCAATTTGAAAATGTTTTAAATTTCCCATTTTTTTGGGTATCATTGGTAAAGCATTTGTTGGGCATAATTCGGAGCAGGCATAGCATCCATGGCATAATTCAGGGAACACCATTATTTGAGGACCTAATTGTATTACCGCATGAAAATTACAGACTTCCTGACATATTCCGCACAGTGTACATTTGTCTTCAATCCATTCGGGTATCATTTTATATTTCTCCTCTTTATGGATTAATTCTCCTCTTATAAATAAACCGGAATTTGGTTCTTCTACATCCAAATCTGCCAAAACAATTTTTTCAGATTCTGCTAAATATGCTGCAAGATTTGTTGACAAAGTTGTTTTGCCTGTCCCCCCTTTACCGCTAGCAATTGCAATTTTCACTTTTTTTATTTTAAGATTAAATTATTTGGAGTTTTGTTGTTCTCAAAATGCTTATCTACCCAACCCGATTTTACATTTTCTCTATTATCAAAATGCTTCACGAAAGGTTTGATATCTAAAAGAGGTGTTCCGTCAAACATATCTACTTCGGTAAAAAACAATTTGTTCCCAACTATTTTTTTAATTTTAACAATAGAAAGTCCAATTTTGTTGGGTCGGTATGGACTTCGAATGGCAAAGATTCCATGTTCAACCTTTTCAAGGAAAGGTTGTGAAATAATTTTCACCTCTCTCACTTCATGAAAATGATAAATTAAAATGGCATGACTAAAGCCGTCCAAATCGCGTAAGCCATCTGAGTACTCATCATTAATATTGCAGCAGCCCTCTGTATTATCTTCAAAATATCCTTGAATAGGAATATTTTTTTGATCTTTAAATGGGGTGTTGATTATTCCAATCGGTGATAATTTTATTTCATCCATTTTATTTAGTGGTCACAAAGATTCTGGCCTGTTTGTAGGCTATCATTTATATAATCTTCAACCAGTTTTTGAGGAGAACCATCCATCACACCCATGTGAACTTCAATATTGTTTTGTGCAAAAAGGTCTTGGGCTTTTTGTCCCATTCCTCCTGCAATAATTACGTGTACTCCATGATCTGCTAAAAATCTGGGGTAAACTCCCGGCTGATGAACTGGTGGAGTTAACATTTCTTCTTTAGTTACTTTATTATCTATAGTCTCCACAATTGCAAATTTTTCACAATGCCCAAAATGAGCGGTTAGTGCACCATTTAAAGTAGGTATTGCGAACATCTTTTTATTCTCCATTTTTTCTTAGGTTTTAGTTTATTTGTTGTTTTTTAATAATTCTTCTCTAATCATTGTTTTCCCACACTTAGGGCATTTAATAGTGGTGCATTTTATACCCTGTTGATGAGGTGTTTTCTCTCCGCATTTGGCACAAATACAATAACCACCGGGGCCTAATGCCCCACCCTTATTACGACCTTGTCCTCCTCCCTTTCCGAGGCCTTTGCCTGTTCCTGTGTTTTTATGTTGATTGTTCATTTTTTAAATATTAAAAGCAGACAATAATTTCTGCCTGCTTTTGTTAGCCCTAATCTTTATCCGGGTTTTCTGAAAGTTTTGTTTCTAAAAATGATAATTGCTCTTTTAAAGCAGTAATCTCATTTTTGAGCATTTCTTTATCAGAAGAATATTGTGGTTCAGAATAATTATAATTTCCAAATCCTCTTCTAAACCCTCTTCCAAAATTACGCGTAAGACCTCTTCTGAAACCACGATCGAATCCGCCACTAAATGATAAATCTGATGTGTTATTTCCTGAGCATGAGCCCATACGTTTACCCGTTAAAGGACCTCGACCTTCCGGACCCGTTTTGTTTCCTGCTGGCATAATTACCTCCTTTTTTTTGATTGTTTGTATTAACGCAACACCTGCCATGTCCAAACCCACCTGCCAGATTTAATAAATTATTGGAATTGCAAGATGGGCATTCCGTTAAAGTTTCATTAAAGTTTATTCTGAACATATGGCCACAACTTTGGCAGCGCATTAAATTTTTTCTGAAATGTATATTTCCACCCTCGATAGTTAGTAGCTTCCCGTTAATAATAAGTTCTGAAATTTTCTTTCTTGATTTTTCAATTAATCGTGTGAAAGTAGATCTCGAAATTTCCATTTCTTCGGCAGCTTCGGCGTGTGATAGCCCTTGGTTGTCGGCTAAGCGGAAAGCTTCAAATTCATCAAGTGTTAATAGTGTTTGTTCAAGTGATTGCCCTTTTATTCCCACAGGTTTAAATTCTGAAAAGAGTGGAGGCTCGTGTACGATTCTTTTATTTTTTGGTCTTGGCATTAATATTTATGTTAAATACTTTACAAAAGTAATGAACATATGTGCATAATGCAAATTAATTTATATTTTTTTGAAATAAATATTTAGGATGGCATTTATTAAGAAAGGATTAATTTTCGATAAAATTTATTTGTTTCTTATTGATTTTCGGATGCGCATTAGTAATAATGATAACAAAAGCACTATGCCTAAAAATAAAATTATTACGGGAGAGGCGGGTACGTCTAATTCCCATGAAAAATATAGTCCCAGAGAAGTTACAAAGCCTCCTACTCCCAGACCAATTAAAATTCGGGAGTACCAGCGAGACGCAAACAGTGAGGAAATTGAGGCCGGAATAATAAGAAATGCAAACACTGTTAATATTCCTCCAACATGAACGGCTTGAACAATTAAAATCCCAAAGGAGAAATAAAATAAAAAATCCCATAAAGCTCTATGCTTTATACCACTTTTTGGATTCAGATAGTTATCAGAAAGTTTGAAAAATTTCTTTCTGAAAATAATGTGAAATAGACCGACAATCCCTACTGTTATGGCTAACTTAATCACCTGATCCCAGCTCACCCATAAAATTGAGCCGATGAGCATATCGTGAATGTGTACATCACCACCGGCTCCCTTATCTAAAATAATTACGGCAGCAGCAGTTGCTACGGCATAGGCGATTCCTATTAAGGCTTCAAGTGGAATTTTTATTTTTTTATTTTTTAGTAATGTAAAAATTAATGCCGCGATAGTGCAAAATAGTAATGAAAAAGCGAAGGAGAAAATTGTTTCTTCACCATGATCATGACCTGCATGAGATGATTTGTTCACTTCATGAATAATCATTGCAATAGCTCCTCCCAAAGCCGCAATTTGAGCAAGTGCAATATCAATAAATATGATTTGTCTTTTTAATACATGTATCCCGAAATAAACATTTGCACTAATCAATAGTATGCAGGCAACAAATGGGATGAGCATAAATTCTAATATTTCCATTATCTTTTAGCTTATGTAGTTTTTTTTCTAAGTAATTTGAAGAAGGCCAGAATAAATACAATAATTCCAAGTAAACATACAATGGTTGGCCCGTTTGAAATATTAAATGTATAGGATAAATATACTCCAACAACCGATCCTAAAAAGCCAATTACCCAACTCCAGATAAATCGTTTTTTCCAATTATTTGTAAACAAGGTGATGGCTGCTGTTGGGGCTACAAGTAATATAAATACAAGAAAAATACCTGCAATGGGTACCGCTTTTACAATTACAATTCCAAAAGTAATATAGAAAAGTAGTTCGTATTGACGAACTTTTTTTAATGAATAAGGCAATTCTTCTTTTGTTGCAAAATCAGAAATTTTTGTAAAATATTTTCGAAAGAAAAAATGAATAATTCCGATCGCCGAAAACAAAAGAAAACTATATAATACCTGAGTCCATGTAACCCATAAAATATTACCGGTAATGGTTTTTGTGATATAGTTTGAACCCCCTGGTATTTTTTCGGCCAATAACAAAGCCAGCCCCAATCCGATGCAATAAATAATCCCGATAATTGCTTCTTGAGATATTTTTTGTTTTTTAAATTTTGTTAAAGCAAATATTGAAATGATAATTAAGGTGAAAAAGTAAGAGGACAATTCAATTGAAAATGAATTTTCAGCAAAACCTAGTAATAAGCCAATCATTGTTCCCAGAGCAGCTATTTGTGCAACGGCTATATCTATAAAAATAATACCTCTGGATAAAATATGATTTCCAAAATAACTTAATATTCCGGCAAGCAGGATGCTCATAATAATAGGTGCAGAAAGAAAAATTAAATTATCAATCATATCATCTATTTTATATTCGAATTAATGTTTTCAATCCAGTAGTTAACCAATTGAAAATTGTTTTGAACTTCCTCCACCCCATTTTGTAAAACCATTTATTCTTCGATAGCCACCTGTTGTAGCTGATTCAAAGTTTTGTAAAATAGTTGCTGCTCCAGGTGTTCTAAATAATGCATGAGCACTTGAAACTAAATCTAAACCTCCTGCAACTGTAATGGAAGCTCCTTGTGTTGGCATTTAAATTTTCCTTATGGTAACAAATATGTAAATCTTACGTCTGACATATATTGTGGTTGTGGTGAATTTAAATTATCAGCCATTGACTGTAATCCTTTTTTATATTCGTCTAATGCTAATTGTGATTGAG
>JAOZUV010000084.1 GCA_029938505.1 Bacteroidales bacterium
TGACTTACCCGGAATTGACCGGGTAGAGTTGGAAGTAATTTTAAGACCGGATTGGAAACCGGTGTTAAGGATTACAAAAGTCGATGATAACTTTTAAGGACAAAGCAATGGAAAGTTACATGATGAAAGAAATAAAAGAAATCGAAACCGTGATTGATCTGTACTTGTCAGAAAAGATTAGTCACGCAAAACTTAATGCAATTTTGCATAAAACTGTGATTGATTATTATAATTACATCACAATACAGGAGAGAAAACATGACAACATTAAAAATTGAAAACAGAAAAAACACTACCGACAAAGGGTTAGAAGAATTAGAAAGCTTAGTTAATTCTTTTGATTTTGCAAGTGATATTAACGATGTTGAAAGCAGCTCTTTTCGGTGCTACGGGGACGTCGGTGATGCACATAATTATATTTGGGTATATGACGCAAAATGGATTATAAAAAACGGTAATATTTCTGTTGAAGGTATCAGCGCTCACGTCGACTATTATGAGATCGATGCAGAATTACATATCAACCTGATCAAAAAAATTGATTTTCAAGGCGCTATGGCCGCCTTAACCGAAATTATTGAAAAACATAATAACTTATGCGTAGCAAAAGACGCAGAAATTCAAACGTTCCTTGATTTTTGCAAAAAGGAAAAAAGTAACAAGGAGGAAATATGACACAATTTGACGATGAAGTAAGAGACGGGTATTTCGATGAAATTGAAGAAGAAAAAGAACTTGAACTTGAAGGAGAAGAATATAGCAATGAAACAAAAGTTTTAGATTTTTCTTAACACAAATAAACCCGGCTGTGGAAATATCAGCCGGGTTTTTAATACTATTTTTTTAAAACTGGTATTTAGTTGTGTTCTTCAAAATATATTTCATTATTTACTATCAATACATCTGTTTTTTTGCAGTGCCAAAAAATCGCTTTTTTACCCCTTACCTTTTTCCTTTTTCTCCACGACCACATCATCAACTCATTACCTGCTTCCAGCCAGGGAATAACAAAAGGATTCTCTGATAGTTTACGCCTGTGGCTTGCCATATCTGACCCGGTCGCCTGGATAGCTATTGTTCTCTCACCGTCCAGGCATAAAATATCACAGAAGTTGAACATATCAATTCTTCGCCTGGCATACTGATTCCAAGTCTCTGTGATCCAATACAACCATTCGTATTCTTTAATAAGTTTTAAACTTCTTGCAATTGATTTTGTAGCCATTTTAAAGCCTTTAGTTATGTATGGGGTACACCACTATACCCCACATCGTTTAAACCGATTAAAAGGGTATATATAGGTCATTATCTTGATTATTTGATCCGCCTTGGTTCTGCTGCCCCTGATCCCTGCCCTGGTCACTCCAAAACATTTTGCAATTTCCTAAAATATTACCCTTTACCCCATCTTCTTTTTCTTGCTTGCTTACATCCTGAGTTATCATACCATGCTGCCCGTACTGATCTGGATTATCAGGATCAAAATACACTGTTGCGTTAAGCCATATCTTATCCCCGTTTGCCTGTAGCCTTGATTTTTCAATCATTTTTACATTAATACCCAAACTTATTCCATATCTCATTTTACCTCTCCTTTTCTATTTGTTTTATTAATCCTTTTAATTGATTGATAACCTCTTTTTTTTCTTTAATAATTTGATCTTTTTTTAACAATTCTCTTTTGTAGCCTAATATTAAATCTGTATAAGAATCGAGTAAAGGATGATGTTTTGGTTTTAAACTTAGCATTATTGTCTCTTATAGTATTTCGTTCAAATAAGGTAAGGGTATAGGAGATACTACAAAAGTAGTCCCATTATTATTTTGCTTCCATATAAAACCTATATCTGTTTCACCATCACCAGGGATAGAAAAAACTTGAATAGATTCTTTTAAATCACCCTCCCACCAATCAGAAAATTTCATACTTTCTAAAAGTTTAGTTAAAATTTCATAAATCTCATTATACTTCTGAAAATCATCATTAACAATAGATTTTGCTTGATAATTTTTAATAAAATCATCTAAATTAATACACCCATCAAAATAATCTAGTGGTGCTACGACATAACCATACATACCGTTCTGTAACTTTACCATTTTTTACTCCTTTTTATATTTTGATTCATAATCTACACATATTTTTGCTGGATTTTTTGGATGGTTATAATCATATATCAACGTATTTAAATAACATGACGGACTTATAATTCCATTTGTATTTTTCTTGCAACTTTGACACTCACATCTTTTCACTTTACTTCTCCTTTTTCTTTATTAACCCTGCAATCAACAACATGCCATCCACCATCCCACCATTCATGCTCATTAGTGCCTGGTAGATATGGATTTGTGTTATAAGATTCATTATTGGTTCTCACTTCTCTTCCCTGCATAAAAGCGTCAAGGTTGTTGTGTTTGTTGTCTGATTTTTTGAAAAAATTAAACATTTTATTACTCCTTTAAAATTGATTTATCCTGCTGTAGTCTTCTTCAAATAAAGTTCTGCCTTTGTCAAAAACTATTATATTTTCCTCCCGGTATGTTGTGCCATCTCTATTTTTTGCGATATTAACAACAACATCCCCTTCTTTTTCCAATTTTTCTGCTGGTGTTTTTTCATAGTATTCTGGTCTAAATAACAACATACAAATATCAGCGTCTTCTTCTAAACTCCCGGTCATTTTTAAATCTGAGAGTTTTGGTTCTTTATCTGACCTGTCTTCAAGTTTCCTGTTTAATTGCGCTAAAAGGAATATTGGCACATTTAATTCTTTTTTTAATCTTGCGATACGGTTTGAATGTTTTGTATAATTTTTAAAATCATCGCTTGTTGTAGATCCAATATGACTCAACTGGTCTATAAAAATAGAGTCTGCACCGTCTGCCACCATCTGCCTTGCTTGTCGCTCAACAGTCTCTATACTCTTTGCTGGTGCGTCTGTGATAAGCACATCCCATAATTCATATATTACACTTGCTGCATCTTTTAAATTTTGCCAATCTTTTTTATTTAAAGCCTTATACCTGTTAAAATTCATTGTGTTTATCCCGGTCAACATAGATAACCACCTGTTTAACAATTTACCTTTTCCCATTTCTAAAGAGATGATCCCAGGTTTTCCACCCGCCATGGTCATATTCCTGATAATTGTTAAAGCAAAAGCAGTTTTTCCCATACTTGGTCTGCCTGCGATAACAGTATAAACACCATCTTGGAGGTTTACCCATTTATCCAATGAGTTAAGTCCAAGCTTTATTCCACCCCTATTTTTTTCTGTGTTATTTTTCTCGATATGGTCAATTTGTTCTTGAACTAAATCTTTGATATTATAAATTTTGCCCTGATCTCTCGATACTTTAAAACCAAGTATTTCAGACTGAGCATAATCTAAAACATTTTCAAGGTTGTCTGTGTAAATTTTTTCATTAATAGCACTGATTGAATTTAAGAGTTTTCGTTTCACCGAATTACTGTTAATAATTTTAGCATGACTTTTAAGATTTGTTGCTATGGGAGCATTATCTGTAAGTTTAACGATATAACTTATCATACCATCCTCACCATCAAGTTTTGCACCGACTGTTACAAGGTCTATCCGTTCACTTTTGATAAACAACCGTTTCATTATTTCAAAAACAACTTTGTTTTTAGTCTTATAAAAATCATCTGGCTTTAAATAATCACAATCTTTAAAACAAAAATCATTAACAAGTATGCTTGCTATTAAACTTTCTTCTGCTTTTATATCTTGCGGTGGTAGTCTCATTTCATTATCCTATTCGCAAAAAGTTTATTGTCTTCTGCCTCTCTATCAGCCAGGGTTTTTAATTTATAAGGGGTGCTGCCGTTAATGGGATCGTTAAAGTTAATAGGTAAAAAATCAAAAGCATAATCTTCATTGATCCCAAAAAAGTTGGCAGGATTTTTTCTAAACTTAGGATCATCTGACATTGTTGATTTGTAATTTTTGTATGCAGAGATAAGATCATTGTCTGAACGACCACGACTTATCCATGTTGTAATATTTTGTACTGCCCTTTTTTTAGTCTTAGTTTTGGGTTGAATAGTTTGGATATAACCTTGATATATTTTTTCAGATGTTGATTTTAAATCAGTATGTGCTTTTTTTAGTTTCCTTTCCTTTACTTTACTTTCCTTTACTTTACTTTGTATAGTTTCAGCTTGCTGAATTTCCTTTTCAGTTGACTGACTACTACTTAAAGTTTCTGACAGTGTGCTTTTATAGTACTTCTGGTTCTTTTTCCTCTTTTCAGATACCTTCCCAAAATTTTCTTGAATTATCTCTGTTGTTATAATACCAGAGCCACACTCTTGAATTAACTCACACTCAATTTTTAAAAACTCAATAAATCCATCAAATTCTTGTATATTAAAGTCAAGATCATTTGCGATTGCAGCCTTGTTATATTTTTTTGAGATATCAAGACAGCAATTCTCAGATTGCGCAATCCTGTTATTTAATGCCCAAAATTTACCTTCACCAGACCACCCAAACTCAACACGCAGCATTTTAAATTTTGGGTGCTGATCTGCATTTGCATAATGTTGATAAAAATCTATATTATTTTTCATTTTTGGTCAGATTTATGCCATTTCCGATTTTTACAAGCAGGACAACTTTTTGGTTTTTCTTCTGTTCTTGGAATCCACTCATGCCCACATTTAATACATTTAAATTTTTTCATACTCTCCTCTCTTTTGTTTATTATTATAATAATCAATTTACCACCCATAAAACACCCTGTCAACCATTATTTTTAAATATCATCTCCAAAATCATAAAGTCAAGAAGTTAAAAACCACCCTGATTTGTTATGTAATTTTAATTTTTAAGATTAATATTGCTCAGGGTGGTTTTTATTCAAATTGCCAATTTATCACGCCAGTTTAATAAAGCTCCAAGCTCATAAAAAACCGGAATGCCTAACTCTTGCGCTCTCTTTATTTCTTTATCAACACCCCCTTTATTCCCTTTGCCGGATATCACATATAAACAGTCTGCCACATCAACCCAGGCCATTGACGCAGCATGAAACTGTTTTACATCATAATTTTTGTATGGTCTTTGCAATATATAATCACGATCTGCCCAAGGATTATATGGTGCAAACCCAAACTCAAATAATTCAGCACAGGCTTTTAAACCTTTGCCTATGTTTTGTAATGTTGTTATTACATTATTTGCGCTGTAATCTCCTGCACAATACACTCTAATCATAATTTACCTCCTTTAATGTATCAAACAAAGTTAAGATATTTCCTTCTCTTTCTATTTTTTGTAAATATTTAACACCATCTTTAAAATAGTCTGGATTTAATTCACTTGCTTGAGCTTTCCGACCGAGTTTTAATGCTATATATGGCACTGTCATTATTCCAGCAAAAGGATCAAAAACAACATCGTTTTTATTAGTGTATCTTGTTATGATTCTTTCCACTATATCTATCTGCAAAGGACAAATATGCATATTTTGATTTCTACGTTTCTGGCTGCTATTCAGAGTGTTCATTCTGTTTATATCCGACCATACATCATAGTGTTTACTGTTTGGTGCAATACTCATAAATGTAGCAGGGAGTTTTCCTTTAATATCTACCTTTTCACCTATTTCAACATGGTTTTTATAATTATATAAACTATTCAAATCATCTTTTTTAAACTCTTTTACAAAATCACCAGCATTTAATTCTTCTGGGTTCAACAAGCGATCTCCTGAACTTCTCCAGAACGAATGAGCATCAATCTGCCATTTAGCACGTGTATATTCTTCTTTGGTTTTATTTATAGGATCATCTGCATACCCTCTTGTCCTGTCGGTTTGTGGTTTTCTAAATAGTAAAATATACTCAGGAGAACCGACTCCCATTTTTGACCCATCTTTGCATTGCTCTGTCCACCCAAGTCTATATGTTTGATTATTTTCTCTTACAACATCTGTAACAACTGTGATCATACCCATATAATCAAACCCATGTTGCATTGAATGAAATAAACATTCTGCATGAAAGGGTGATACTGTCGGCATCCCTTTGCCAGTAACATTACCAAAAAGGATACGGTCCTTAACATGACAAGCATATATCCTTCCTGGTTTTAAAACCCGTAATAAATCAGGTGTTAAATAATCCATCTGTTCCCAAAAATGGTTATTTCCTTCTGTATGTCCAAAATCATTATAACTTGGTGTGTATTCATAATGATTTGCAAAAGGTATCGATGTATGAATAAGATCAATTGAATTATCAGCCATTCTTTTACACTCTTGAACACAATCATTATTAGCTACTATAAAATTTTTACCAGCTACCTCTTGCCTTTTTATTCCCATTGATCTCGTCAATTCACTTTCCTTCCCAGTTAAAGATAATCCGTATTGTTTGATTAATTTTGTCATTTTATCTACCATAACATCGTGCCGCACCCACTTATCTTTTAATATTTTTAAAATACTGATTTCTGATTCTGCATAAATAATATGTATTTCACATTCTTTTGTTTGTAGAAATCTATAAATTCTATGAATTGCTTGAATAAAATCATTAAACTTAAATCCAATTCCTAAAAAAACAGCTTTGTTACAATATCTTTGAAAATTACAACCAGAACCAGATAATATAGGTTTTGTGGCTAAATATTGGTATTTCCCATTTGAAAAATCAATTATCTTTTGTTCACGAATATCTAAATTTTGAGAACCGAACACTTCATTGACAATAGGTAATGCTTTTTTTATAGCATGTCTTTCTATCTCTTGGTCATGCCATATAATATAATGTGATGGATCATTTTTTATTATTTCCATCATTTTTGATATTCTTTGTGGTAAACTACTTTTTTTTTCGTGTGACGCAGCTTGAAGCGATAAAGATGAATCGCCAAAAGCCAATATTTGACCATCTTTTTTATCAATCCTTTCAATATCACCTGCAGCTACTTGGTGGTAGTGAATATTTAATTTAGGTAAGTCATATCCAGTATCAGGATATCCAATATCTGATGGTTTTTGTAAAAATATCGCCCATGTTGAAAGCCATAACCAGAATTCTTTTTCTTTATGAGGGTGTATTTGGAGATTGCCAGCTTTTTGAGAATCTCTTTTAAAAAACCTTGTGAGAGCTGCCCCTGTGTCCATAACACCAAGAAAACCACCGTAATGTATTAATTCTTTATACCTGTTTGGTGAGGGAGTAGCGGTTGCAACAAACCTATATTTAACAGATTGAAATAAAGTTAAAAATGTTTGAAATGTTTTAGAGCCATATGATCTTAAAACTGACGCTTCATCTAAACTGCAAGCATTAAACTTATTAATATTTAATTTGCCATCTCTGACAGATTCATAGTTTGTGATATATAAACCATCTTCTTTTAACTCTTCAGTTTTTCTTATAAATCTGATTTTTATATTAAGTTTTTTTGAATCAATTTTGAACTCTTGTCGAACTCCAAGAGGTGCAATTATTAACTGTTTACCTTTTTCTTTTTTATTTATTATTCTTAAACATTCAAGTTGCATAAATGATTTACCTAAACCAAAAGCTGCAAAAATAGCTCTCCTACCCCCATGTAATGCCCATTCAACAATATCTTTTTGATGTGGTTTGAGCATGGGATTAATTTCATTTTGATTGATTTTAAATCCATTATTTTGGCTTAACGCAATCTTATTTTTTAGAAATTCAGAATACTTCAAAATAACCTCCTGCTAAGATTAGCTGCAATTAAAGGTGTGTGGCAGGCTTATTGCAGTGATAAGCTTTTCGATCGCTAAATCTATCCACACATAAAATTATACCATTACCTATATATAAACTAAAGTCAACTACTTTTAAAAAGTTAAACCTGGAATTGACACCCTTAACTCTTGCGGCAGGGTATCTTGTTGGGACTTCCCAGGCAGCCCGGAGGAACCCATGAAA
>JAOZUV010000085.1 GCA_029938505.1 Bacteroidales bacterium
TTCCAATCCGCCCGGTATGTGTAAATATTTCTCGATTCTGCATTTGAAATTCAATAGCATCAAATTTCTCAGAAATAACAGCAACCCTACCAGGATCACCCACGAGTATAATCGTATCAGCTATGTTTTCAGGTCGAATATTGAGGTGATAAATCGCTCCCTCTTTAGTAACTATCAGTTGTGAGTTTTTCAATTTTTCCATAATCATCATTCTAAAACATACAAATTTATAAATATGTTCCTAAAAACATCATTAAATCTGTATTTTTGCGTGATGAAGGCAGAAATTATTAGCATTGGTGATGAAATTTTAATCGGACAAGTGGTAAATACCAATGCCAGTTGGATGGCTGAGCAATTAGCTTTAGCTGGAATTGAAGTGGTTCATATTGCAGCTATTTCTGATACTCAAAGTGCTATTATAAAGGCTTTGAATGATGCCACAAAAAGAGCAGATATTATTTTAATGACAGGCGGATTGGGACCGACGAAGGACGATATTACCAAGCAAACCCTTTGCGATTATTTTGGGGTATCCATGGTTTTCAATGAAGAAGTATTTACTCAGGTCAAGAATTTATTTAATCTTAGAGGGTTTAAAATAACAGAAGTTAATCGTCGACAAGCAGAAATACCTGAAAATTGCATTCCTCTTAAAAATAAAAATGGAACTGCTCCAGGCATGTGGTTTGAGTATAATAAAAAAATTATTGTAAGTATGCCGGGGGTTCCTTTTGAGATGAAAGAATTAATGACGGGGCAAGTTATTCCACGATTACAAAAAAAATTCGATTTCAAAAGTTTACTCAAAAAAACCATCATGGTTCAAGGAATTGGTGAATCTCATTTAGCTGAAATAATTGCTGATTGGGAAGACAATTTACCCTCAAATTTTAAATTGGCTTACCTCCCTCAACCTGGACTAGTTCGCTTACGTTTAAGTGCCCGAGGGGAGAAAAGTGAATCACTTCAAAAAGAATTTGATTCTCAAATAGAAAATCTAAAACCCCTCATCAATAATTTAATTTATGGTTATGATGAAGCGCGATTAGAAGAAGTAATTGGAAAATTACTTTTGGAAAAAGGCCAAAGCGTCAGTACTGCCGAAAGTTGTACTGGGGGTTATATCGCTCATTTAATTACCGATATTTCGGGAAGTTCGGCTTATTTTAAAGGTTCTGTAGTGGCTTACTCAAACGAAATTAAAGAACAAATATTGGGCGTTCAAAACAAAACATTGATTAAATACGGAGCTGTAAGCAAAGAAGTTGTTAACGAAATGGCACTGGGAATTCAAAAAATGTATGATACCGATTATGCTATTGCAACTTCAGGCATTGCTGGGCCAAATGGTGGAACAAAAGAAAAGCCCGTTGGAACTACTTGGATAGCCATCGCTTTACCTAATAAAACAGTGATTGCAAAAAAATATTTATTGGGCGAACATCGAGGTCGTAACATCCGAAAAGCAGCGCTGACAGCACTAAACCAAGTACGCAAACAGCTTTTGAACGGCTAAGTTTTTGATTTTATTGCTTTTTTAATTTTATTTGTAATTAAAGTCTTGTCCTTTTGAAAAATAATTCCGTAATTTGCACTCCGTTTTGAGAATAGGAAATTTTAAATTTTAAAGAGATGTCAAGAATTTGCGAAATAACTGGAAAAAAGGCGATTAGTGGAAACAACGTTTCACACTCTCATGCTAAAACTAAAAGGAAATTTTATCCTAACCTTCAAACAAAGAAGTTTTATATTCCAGAAGAAGATAAATGGATTACCATCAAGGTTTCTGCTGCAGGTTTACGTAATATTGATAAACATGGTATTTCTGCTTGTCTGAAAGAAGCTAGAGAAAATGGGCACTTAACCCACGATTAATTCACTTAATAAAGATATTAAGATACCGCTACTTTTTAGCGGTATTTTTTTTGTCTAAAAAATCAAAGCGTTTTGAAAATTTAATATTTTGAAATTTATTTTAAGAGATTACGTTATCTTAGCTAAAGCTTTTAAAAAAATTAATGAAAAACTTCCGATCTTATTTACTCTTGGTTTTCATCTGTTTGTTTTTTAATGTTTTTTCGCAAAATTCATTTACAATTTCAGGAACTATAACAGACAATAAAAAACAAGCTATTGAATTTGCTACTATTCAAGTTGAAGGAAGTTCACATGGAACTATTACCAATGAAAACGGTTTCTATTCTTTAGATATTCCTGCAAATCAAGAAGTAAATATTGTTTTCTCATTCCTGGGTTTTGAAAAACAAACCCACAAAATTATATTAAAAAAATCTGAAAATAAAATTATCAATATTCAGCTAACACCTTCAAGTACTTTACTCGAAGGCGTTGAAGTAAAAGCAGATCAGGCTCGAACATCAACAATCACTCGTATCGATCCAACGGTTTCGACAAAAATTCCAAGTATTAGCGGAGGTGTTGAAGACATCATAAAAACCTTAGCTGGCGTGAGCTCCAATAATGAGTTAAGTTCACAATATTCGGTAAGAGGAGGAAATTTTGATGAGAATTTGGTTTATGTGAATGGGATAGAAATTTATCGACCTTTTCTTGTTCGCTCTGGACAACAGGAAGGTTTAAGCTTTGTAAATTCTGATTTAGTATCCTCCATTTCATTTTCGGCAGGTGGGTTTGATGCAAAATATGGCGATAAAATGTCATCTGTTTTAGATATCACTTATAAAAAACCAGATGAATTTGGGGTCTCTGTAAGTTTTGGTTTGTTGGGTTCGCAAGCCCATATGGAGGGTGTTAATAAAAATAAAAAGCTGTCTTACTTACTAGGTTTCAGATATAAGAACAATAATAATCTTTTAAATAGCTTGGATACTGAAGGTGATTATAATCCTTTCTTTTACGATTTACAGACGCTCATTACTTACGAATTAACAAATAAATGGGAGCTGTCATTTTTAGGGAATTATGCGAATAATACTTATGAACTTGTTCCATCAAACCGAGAAACCAGTTTTGGTACTTTGAGTAATTCTTATCAATTCAAAATATATTTTGATGGGCAGGAAGTTGATAAATTTGAGACCTATTTTGGAGCACTTACAGCCAAATATAAGAACAAGAACAACCTGAACTTGCAGTTCATAGCCTCTGCATTCCAGACTATTGAAAGCGAAACCTATGATATCCAAGGTCAATATTGGATTGGCAGACTTGACCCTAGTAGTGGGTCAGGATTTGATGACGTAATTGAAACACAAGGAGTAGGAACACACCTCAATCATGCCAGAAATTATTTAGAAGCTGCCGTTTTTAGTTTTGAGCATAAAGGAAACAAGATTTTCGAAAATCAAATCATTCATTGGGGTCTTAAATTCCAACATGAAGAAATAAATGACAGGCTAAATGAATGGGAAATGGTTGATTCATCAGCATATTCATTACCTAATTCTATTGATTTACCTGGAAATCTAAATCCCAATCACGATGATTTTATTTTATATAACTCTCTGAAGTCTAAGGCTAATTTTACCTCAAATCGTATATCTGGATTTACCCAAAGCAAATGGATCTTTACCCCAAAAGTAAGCTTGACAGCTGGCTTGAGATTTAATTATTGGGATTATAATGATGAATTTTTATTGAGTCCACGAACTACGATTAGTTATAAACCTAATTGGAAAAGTGATATTGTATTCCGTTTTTCCACTGGATATTATTATCAGTCACCTTTTTACAAAGAGCTTAGAGATATAAATGGGATTGTATTGCAAAACGTAAAAGCTCAAAAATCCATTCATTTTGTAGCTGGTTCCGATTGGAATTTCAAATTATGGAATAGACCTTTTAAATTAGTGAGTGAGATTTATTATAAACATCTCGACAATTTAATCCCATATAAAATTGATAATGTTAGGATTCGGTATTTACCACATTTGAATTCTGATGGCTATGCTGCAGGTATCGATCTGAAAATCAATGGAGAATTTGTAGAGGGTGTTGAAAGCTGGGCGAGCTTATCCGTTATGCAAACCCAAGAAGATATTAAAGGTGATTTCTATTATGAGAATTATAATGTGGGGGGTGAATTAATTATTCCTGGTTTTACTGAAGATAATGTTATTACTAGCAGCGAACGGATTGAACCCGGATACATTCCTCGCCCAACCGATCCACGTTTCAATTTTTCTTTATTTTTCCAAGATTATTTACCAAACAATCCTTCCTATAAAATGCATTTGCGTTTAGTATATGGAAGTCGTTTGCCTTTTGGCCCTCCCGATTCTGAAAAGTATAAAGATATATTAAGAATTCCATCTTATCGAAGAGTGGATATTGGTTTTTCAAAAGAATTAATTGGAAATAATAGCGATTTTAATTCAAATAGTCCATTTCGTTTTTTCAAATCTTTATGGATCACTGCCGAAGTCTTAAACTTGCTCCAAATTAATAATACCGTATCTTATTTATGGATTAAGGATATCCATAGTAGACAATATGCCATCCCTAATTATTTAACAGAGCGTCAGTTAAATTTTAAGCTAATTGCTAAATTCTAGTTTCGGCTAAACTCGTGACACAGTGGACGTCGAGCGGAGCCGAGACGTAAGGCTTCGACTACGCTCAGCCACCATCTGTTCATCGAGCGGAGTTTATCGGACATCGAGCGGAGCCGAGATGGGACAATTTCAAATTTTAGGAATAAATAGTTATGATTAATGCATACATGTATATTCTCAAATGTGCAAATAGAACTTATTATACTGGTAGCACCAAAAATCTTGAAAAAAGATTAAATGAACACAATGCTGGTTTAGGAGCAAATTATACCAGAAAGCATCTCCCTGTTAAATTAGTTTATTATGAAGAATTCCAAAGAATTGATGAGGCTTTTTACAGAGAAAAACAAGTTCAAAATTGGAGCAAGAAGAAAAAAGAAGCATTGATAAGTGGCAATTTGAACAAATTGCATGATTTATCAGAATGCAAGAATGACAGTCACTTCGACTCCGCTCAGTGACCTAAATTCGACTCCGCTCAGTGTCCGCGGTCATCAAGCGACTGGTGATAAGCAAAGCCGAGACGTGCCGAAATACCCCTTTAAATCGAAATGCCTCTAAGCTGCAGTAGATATTGTACTTAAACCACTTGCTTTAATAATTTTTTTAACCGCAATTAATTTGCCGTTTTGGTAAATTTGTAACAGTAAAGTTCCGGTGGGTAAGCTTTTAAGTGGGATTCTAGTTGTCGGATGAGCTGGAATTACTCTTGTGTAAACCATTCCGTTAATGTCGGAAATTCGTATTTCAAAAACGTTTGGCGAAGATAAAAATAAGCTCTCATCAATTTTAATATTTATAAAACTGCTAGCTGGGTTAGGATAAATTTGGATGTGTTTGTTGTTGCTTAAATCTGAGATGCCTACAGCCGATCTAATCTTCACAACATAAGAAGTATCTGCAACCTCACAATCTGATCTATTTGAATAAGCTGTTATTTTGTTTTTAACATCTTTTTCTCCATAGGCTTCATGAAGAATTTCGCTACTATACTCAAATCTTAAATCATTTGTTGGGTGGCTCCACTGCCCCCATCCGTTTTCTAAATCATCTGGGTGATAAGAAGTTTCATCTGGATGTCCTGTAATTTCCAAAGTATCTGCTATATTTGTACATTCTGGCATTACCGTTTCATCTATTTCTTCTACTATATTTTCTAAATTCAAAACATTTCCTGCCATATCTTTGTAAAACTGTTCAGTTGTTTTTGTATAAACAAGTCCATCACAAGTTTCATTGCTCTTTACTACTTCTTGCACAAGTTCTGCTGGGAAACCAGAATTGTCAGTACCGTCGGCATTTGGTGGTGTTGTGTCTCTTATTCTTAATGTTTGATTCTTTATCATATCCACTGTATTTTGTGAATTATAAATTCCTGCTGTTAAATTTCTTAAAACTAAAACATCATAATTGGTTTGCTCTGGGCCTCCATTCATTACCTGTCCAGATGTTACCACAGTTTCCTCTAAAGTTTGTGGGTATTTATTTTGAACTTCTCCAGCTAATGCTTCGTAATCATTTTCTATTCCTTGGTAAATTTCTATATCTTTGTCACCTTCTGTTGTAGCTTTTTCTCCTGGGTTCCAGGATTCTTTAAGTGATGGATGTTTATCTTTTGATTCAGGGTTGTCATTAATATTTGTAAATTTAATAATAGTTTGTGAATCATATAACCAATTTCCTAAAAAATCTTTAGTTTTTCCAAACCATTCAACATAAGCATGATCATTAAAGCTATAATCCCCGGGTTTAATCTCTTCTCCAGTTTGTGGTTCCCAAAAATACCATTGACTAAAATCTTCCAAATTATTTTCAGAGGGATTTTCTTTTCCTAAAAACATACCGCACACAGCATGAGCTACTCCTGACGTGGTTCTAGTGCTGACTAAATATGTAGGTGCCTCGAAATCTCCATTGGTAGAATAATCATATGGATCCTTGTTTTCACCTGTTGTTAAACCTGAATTTATTATATCATAAATTCCAAATCCGTCAATATGTGCATTCTGTGTTGCAAATTGCCCACAATCCCAGTTTCTTTTTTGCTCATTAAAAAGTCCTCTAGATTGGATTCTTTGCTCTAGAGTAAACTTTTTATCTGCTGGTAATATTAATTCTAATAGTGGTGACCTCTCTGAAGGATCTGCTCCTGGTACCTCTGGTACTACCCCAAATATTGGATTGACTGGGTCATATTCTAATCCATCCTTCAAACTCGAACCTTCTATAATTTGTTCCATATTTTCATAAAATTTATCTATCGCACTCTGAGTTGCCCAAGAAACAATTGTTTTTCCTTCTGGTGTAATATGTATATATCTATCTCCCTCTATTCTATCTTGACCATTTCCATCATTACCGCCTTCATAAAATGTAGAAGATTTCTTTTGACTATTTTTCTTGGCTTCAATATAAGAAACAGTTTTTTCTAAAGAAGATTTTTTATTTTCTTTGTTAATATTAACATCTACTGGTTTTAATTCATTAGAAATATTAGATGTATTTCCAGTTGCTCCTAGTGCTAATGGGAACAATGAAAGAAAACCTCCAAAGATTAGTAATATTAAGGTATTGGTAGAATTCTTCATAATTTTTCAATTAAGTTAAATAGCGGGGAGCTATAACTGTCAAATATACAGTTTTTTTACTTCGACTACGCTTAGCCACCAGAGAATAGGACGTCGAGCGGAGTCGAGACGCCCTTCGCTTCCACTTCGACTACGCTCAGTGTCCGCGGCCACCAATAAAAGGTCATCGAGCGACTCGTAGTGAGTATTCTCAAAGTGTATCCCGAGCGGAGCCGAGACGAGGCTTCAGCCATACTTCGGTTTCGGCTTCGCTCAACCTCCTTTTTTCAAGTCATCGAGGCTCCCCGAGCGGAGTCGAGGGGGAGACAAGACATTTTTTAATAAAAATTTTACAACAAATTTCTTATTTTAATTTGTTCTAAATAAAAATAACTATTATATTTGCATCAAACATCAAGATTAAAATACATGAATAGCGAAATAAAAAATTTAGAATTCCCCACTTTAGCATACGATTTTAATGCTTTAGAGCCACATATAGATGCATTGACTATGGAGATTCATTTCACCAGACATCATAAAGCGTATTTTGATAATTTACAAAATGCGGTAAAAGGAAACGAAATGGAAAGTATGCCTTTCGGATCTGTTTTAAAAAATATTAGTAAATACCCTACAGCTGTTCGCAATAATGGGGGTGGTCATTTTAACCATTCTCTTTTTTGGACAGTATTATCACCCAATGGCGGTGGACAACCCAGTGGTGACTTATTAGAAGCCATTAATCAAACTTTTGGTTCAT
>JAOZUV010000086.1 GCA_029938505.1 Bacteroidales bacterium
GGTCGGTTTGTACGGGCTGAATCATTCTGATTCCGCCGCACACGCCAAACATTAGACGCAAGAAAAAACATTATGTAGGCACACATTGATTTTAAAAGGTACGAAGTATTCTAAAATAAAAAACTTGGAGGAGTTATGAAACAAGAATTAAATAAGGGAATAAACTATTTTCAACAATTAAACGGAATTAAACTTAAAAATTATTTCTTTGGTATAGTATTAATATCTTTAACTATCTTATTTATTGGATATTTACACAGCATTGCTACGGTTAAAATCCCAGATAAAAGATTTAATAAAAATAATTATTCAACTGCTAAGAATTATTTTAAAGGAAACAAAAATTTTATTGAAATAAATACTAAATATATTGAAGATAAAATTATACAAGTTATTCAAAAAAATGAAGGCTTTGATTATTTAATTGCTACAATAAAGAATGATTTAAAAAATAAAATGGTGATTATTCAAAAAAATGAAAAAATTGAAATAGAACCTTCAATCATAATTGATATTAAAAACACTATAAAAACAATAGATAAAGAATTAGATATTGTCACAAATGATTATAATTTTGATGGAAAAAAATACAACAAATTAATGAAAATGAAAAACAAGTTAATGAAATTCAAAAACTTTAGGAATATTAAAATTATTCCAATAGCAGAATATGCAAAATCTCGATATTGCTCAACAATAAAAGAAGATCATTTTTCTTTTGTTGCAGGCAAATTTGCTAATATAGCTTTAGAAGATAGTGTTTTTACATTTTATGGAAAACCTTTCAAACCTGTAATTTCAAAGGGTTTTCTAAAAAGAAATAATCTCTATAATAAAGAAAATTCACTATTATTAAATAATAACAAAGTGCTTAATAATAAAATTATAAATAATGCTAAAGCTGAACATAACAGTAATCTAAAAATAAAAAAGAGACAAATAAATTCCGAGCGTAGCCTTATAAGAAGAGAATTTTATGCGAAATGGTTTGCTACTTTTCTTACAATTATCATTACATTCATTATGTTTAGAATACAATTAAGATATTATTTATTAATAAGAAGAAAAGATCTCAAGAAAAAAACTTCTTATGATGTATATTTTGCTACAAACATTTCTTCGAAGATTTTTCGATTGATTGCTTTACTAATTGTATTTATAGGGATAGCAGAGCTATTGATTAATGCTATTATCTCTGTTATTTCTGGTAATATGATCTCTTTACTGAAATTACCAATATTGGATAGATTTTATAATATTATTGATATCTTACATCCAATAGCAACAACGATCTCAGTGATTATTGCATCATGGTTTTTTGTGCTAATATCTGAATCTATCTGTTTTATTACAAATTTATACCATATCGCTTTTATTAAAACATATGGAGATTTAAATGAAAAAAAATAAAATTTATATTTTGCGATTCTTGCTAATTATTGTAATAATTCATATCAGTTTAGTCTTAAATGCTTCAAATAGCACCATCGAGATTATTACAAGACACTCAGGTGTTAAGGTTTTTTTAAATAATCTCTACTATGGTTCTACTAATTATAATAATTCTTCAGAAAGTAATTTAATAATTCAAAATATTGAACCTGGAGAGTACACGTTAAAATGCGTCTACATCAATAGCGATCCATATAAGGAAACAATTGTTATAAATAGCAGTAAACACTTAAAATTTTATCCTAAATTTATAATCAAGTATAATGTGAAAATTATTTCGAATAGGGGTACTAAGATTTATATTGATAATAAATTTATTGGTTACTCTCCACAAGAATTGAAATTAACTAAAGGAAATCACGCTATTAAAATTAAGAAGGAAAAATACCTGACGTTTAAAATAACTAAACACATTAATGCTGCTGTAACTATCAATGAATCTCTAAGATTAGCACCACCTTATGCATATATTGAAATAGGTATTGATGAAGAAATTGGGGTAGAAGACGTTTACATTGATGGTGTGTATATGGGTTCTACACCTATTAAGTTAACGAGGATTGAAGCAGGTATTAGAACAATTACTATTGGAGATATAACAAAAACATATAAGATTAAAGATAATCATAAGTATAAAATTGAACCTTCTAACAAATTATGCTTAATGCCAATTTTGAAATCATATTATGAAATAGATAATCATTATCAAATTCCATCAAAACCTAAAATGCTAAAAGAATATAGATATAAAAAATACACCGATAAGGAAAATTTAACTGGTTACATTTCTGTTACTCTGATGTGCAGTGGTTTAGGCGCATTAATTGGCGCTTTTGGAGAAGATAGTGATGGTAAAAAAATGAATAATCCTGGAGGAGGATTGTTAATCGGATTACTAGTGGGAATTGGATTGGATATAATTGCTTTCTCTAATAAAGATGAAACTTATGAAAAAAAAATTGTAGAGAATATTGAAAAAAATAATGAGAACCTAATAAAATGGGAAAATTTAAAGACTGAAATTGAACATAAGAATATTTTACTATTTACCGAAGAAAACGAAAAACGTAAAATATTAAATAATATTAGAAAAGAAAAAAATACAAATAGAGGATTTTGGGACTTTAAGGATATAGGTATTATTAGTAATAAAGAAAAAGCACAATTTGATGATAATGATTAAAAGGATTGTGAAATTATACGTCTAACAAACGTGCCCACAATCAGCAAGAAGAAAAGCAAGAAGAATCGTGGCGCACGCAAAACATTAGGTATAATTATATTGGAGGAAGAATGATATCGAAAAGTATAATAAATGTTTTCATTTTGCTTGGATTTCTTTTAGTAACTAGTTGTTGTAGTGTAGTAAATAAATTCGATACAGAGATGGAATCACCAATTTTATATTACCCATTTAATGGAAACGCACAAGATGGTAGTGGTAACGGTCATGATGGTCAAGTTAATAACACTATTCTGGTTAGTGATCGTTTCGGTAACGAGAATAGTGCATATGAATTTAATGGTGAGACTTCTTATATTGATTGTGGAGATATCTTGAACGATTTACAAGTTCCATTTACTATTTGCGCTTGGATCAAGCTATTCTCAAATGACACAGGGCAACCTATTTTTGCTACTGAGATACATGAAAGTTTTACAAGTCATAATTATCATGGGATGGGATTAGGCCTTTCAATTTACGCTGGTGATGGTTCAACTTTACTTGATGGTAATCAATTATCAACAAGATATGGTGATGGATTAGGTATTGGATACCAATACCGTCGCACGAAACATGGAACTTCTTTTTTGCCAACAAATGAATGGATTCATGTTTCCAGTGTCGTAGAAGCTCCACAAGACATGAAATTGTATATAAATGGAATTGATGATTTTGGAAGCTATTCGGGAACTGGTGGAGAAGTAGTACATAACTCTTGGCATGCATATATAGGGGTGTCATTTCATGGACAGATTGATGACATCCAAGTATTTGATAAAGCACTTTCTGCAGAACAGATAAATATTCTATACAATGAATAGATCAGAATTATACATAACAAGCGTGTCGGCAGTTTGGTCTCGTGGTGCTTTTTGCCTGAACCTTCCGGTTCAGGATTTAGGTTGTTCGTCTTTTATCATCTCGCTAATCGCATCAGGATTTGAAAAAGCAAATCCAATGCTCATGGCAAGATGACGTGGCACGCCGCCGTTAGCAGCAACTTAATAATATAAAGTGAAGAATTCAGATCAAGTAATAAATGGGAGGAGAAAATGAAAAAAGCAATTTTAGTTTTATCTTTATTTCTTATTACAATTTATATCTTTGCTCAAGAACCTGAATGGATTTGGGCTCAAAACGCAGGAGGTTTGTATGACGACTGCGGTTATGATTTAGCCACCGACAGTGCCGGCAACAGTTATGTTACAGGTGAGTTCCGGAACACAGCAACTTTCGGATCAATAGAATTAACCAGTCAGTGTTATGTTGATGTATTCATAGCCAAGCTAGATCCCAACGGTAACTGGCTTTGGGCAATTTGTGCCGAAGGGACGGATTCGGAAAGGGGATATGGAATTTCCATCGACAGTGCCGGCAATAGTTATATCATCGGTAATTTTCGGGGAACTGCCACTTTCGGTACTACTTCTATTACCAGCATAGACAACAATGATGTCTTTATCGCAAAAGCTGATTCTGATGGCAATTGGCTTTGGGCTAAAAGATGTGGAGCAAGCATGGGTAACGGCATAGCCACTGATAATGACGGGTCATGCTACATTACCGGCTATTTTGACATAGTTTCCAGCGGCGATTTTGGGACTACAACTTTAACCAGTTTAGGAAATTTTGATATTTTTGCTGCTAAACTGGATACAAATGGTAATTGGCTCTGGGCGGTTCAAGCCGGAGGTGAGGGTGAGGATTATGCTTGGGGAATCTCTACCGATAACAGTGGAAACTCTTACATAACAGGCTATTTTTACACCGCAGTAATTTCACATATATGCTATTTTGGTGATATTGAACTTCTTTCAGATTCAGGATATGACATCTTTGTTGCAAAACTTAATTCCAACGGCAACTGGCTCTGGGCAGTAAATGAGGGAGATGAGGGGCATGATCGCAGCTATGAAATTTCCACTAATTCCGATGGAGTTAGTTTTATCATCGGTGAGCATTTATTGCCATCCAATATTGGCGGAACTAATATGACATATAGCGGAACTTATGTTGCCAGTATAAGTTCAAACGGAAATTGGCTCTGGGCAGCAGAAACCAATGGAACAGCAGAACGTTACGGACAAGATGTTTGCAGCGATGACTACGGAAATTGCTATGCTTCAGGCTATTTTTTTGGTGAAGCGAATTTTGGACCCTATATCCTGGACGGTTGTAACACAACAACGGACACCTTTGCAGCCAAATTGGACTCAAACGGTGACTGGTTATGGGCAGTACATACCGGTGGATCCAGTTTTGACAGAGGGTATGGAATTGCAGTCGACGGATTTGGGCACTGCTATTTAACAGGTGATTATTCCTCTATGTTTAACTACGGCTCGTACTACCTGCTCAGCAATGGTGGTGGGGACATTTTTGTAGCAAAACTGGGAAATGACACATCACTTGAAAACGAAATAATTCCAGCAAAAATGGAACTTTCTAATTACCCCAATCCATTCAATCCAACTACAGAAATTAGATTTCAACCTTCAGATTTCAATGAAATTGAAACAGTAGAAATTATTATTTATAATTTAAAAGGTCAGAAGATCAAAACATTGTTCCCGAGCTTGTGTCATCCTGAGCTTGTCGAAGGAGGAGGAGAATTGAGTTTCACATGGAATGGTGATGACGATAACGGCAAACTTGTCTCAACTGGAGTTTATCTTTATATTTTAAATATAAATGGCAAGACAGAAGCTATGAGGAAATGTTTACTGTTGAAATGAAAGATGATGCTAACAAGCGTATTAATTAATTTTCACAGCATACGCCGCCGTTATGCCTATTGTCAGTATAAAAATTATCTAATTGACTAAAAAGTGAATGTAATGTTATTTTTTTTAGATAGAGGTATTTAAGGAGATTAGGAAATGAGCCAAAAAGAACTATCAGAATTAACAGATCAAGAACTGTTAGACGAAGCAAAAAAAATGAAATCAAATTCCATATTTTATTCTTTATTTATCGGATTCTTGATTGGAATTGTAATTTATAGCATTGTGGTAAACAGTTGGGGATTTTTCACATTAATCCCTTTGTTTTTGGCATACAAATTTATTAAAAACCCTAACGATAATAAAGCCTTGGAAAAGCTGTTAAAAGAACGGAATTTAAAATAAAAGAGCGAAACGTGGAAATAATAAATACTCAAAAAAGGATTTTAGATGAACGTAAATAAGCAAAATATTTTAGAAAATATTTGTTATACGGAGCTTGTTTACGGAAGAATAAATAAAAAATTAAATATCAAATTTTCAAAAAAACAAATTGAAGTATATATATTCAAAATTTTGAAAGAGACTGATAATAATTTCATTACAAAAATTGGGAAAAATTTTTATTTTATGAACACACAAAATAACATTAGGATAACTATAAATTATAATACTTTTAGGGTAATCACTGTTGACAAAATTAAATAAAATGAGTTTGATACTCGAAGAAATAGGCATAACAAATGTGCCAGCGGGATAGTCGGTGGTTTGTTTTGTCTGAATTATACCTAAACTACCACGTACAGAAATTATAGGAAATAAATTATAATTAGGAGTAAAATATGAATATTAAAACAATACAAAATCTATTTGATATAAGTAATTATCAAGCGCAGCTTGTTGCAGCAGCAGGAATTTTGCTGTTATCTTTCATCTTATATTTCATCACAAAAAATATAGTGATGAAAGTGATCTTAAAATTGAGTAAAAAGACAAAAACACTTTGGGATGATAAATTGATGGAACGAAAAGTTTTTGATAAACTTAATTACATAATTCCATTGCTGACCATCTATTTTTCAGCGAGCCTGTTCCCAATTTTCAAAGTTATGATAGAAAGTTCTGCCAAAGCACTGATCGTTTGGTTTACTGTTCTGGCAGCTTCCTCATTTCTCTCTGCTGTGAATGATATTTATCTTACAACTAAAACAGCCCAGAACAAACCAATAAAAGGATATTTACAGATCATTAAGATATTCTTCTTTATTATGGGTAGCATTGTTATATTGGGAATCCTCCTCGGAAAATCTCCCTGGGTTTTCGTTAGCGGATTGGGTGCGATGACAGCAATATTGCTTCTAATATTCAAAGATACAATCCTCTCACTTATTGCCAGTCTGCAAATTTCGTTCAATGATCTGGTAAAAGTGGGAGATTGGCTTTCTGTTCCGCAATATAATGCCGACGGAGATGTTATAGATATTGCTTTGCACACAGTTAAAATACAGAATTGGGATAAGACTATCTCTGTTATTCCCACTCATAAATTGATCGATGGAACTTTTAAGAATTGGCGTGGAATGCAGGATTCTGGTGGAAGAAGAATTAAGCGTGCAATTAATATTGATATTTCCAGTATTAAATTCTGTGATGAAGCAATGCTTAAAAAGTTTGAGAAATTCGAGTTTTTGCAAAATTATCTTACTTCTAAAAAGAAAGAAATTTCCGAATATAACTCAGCTAATAAAATAGATACTTCCGAATTGATAAACGGACGTAATCTCACCAATATTGGAACTCTTCGAGCTTACATCAGCGAGTTTTTAAAACATCATCCAAACGTTAAGAAAAATATGACTTTCCTGATCAGACAATTAGCACCGGATTCTTCGGGTCTTCCCATCGAGATCTATGTTTTTGTTAATGATATCGAGTGGGCAAACTACGAAGCTATTCAAGCAGATATCTTTGATCATATACTCGCTGTCATTCCGGAATTTGATCTCAGGATATTTCAGTATCCATCTGGATATAGTTTATTGAAGTAACGGAAGAGGATCAACACAGAGACACAGAGATAGCAATAAAATTAATCAAAATTAAAATTAGGAGATATTATGAAAGGTACAAAATATTTTTGGATTTTACAAGTAATTATTTTAAGCGTTATTAGTATTATTGGATGTGAGAATGACACTAATAAACCTAATTCTGATTTTGTTTACCCATTAATGGTTGGAAATAATTGGGAATATGACAAGACCTATACGTTTGACTATGATGAATTAGCAATTTCAAATGGACTAGTTGACACAACATTGAATAGCACTGCCTCTGTTAATATTATTGCAAATGAAGTCATTTTTGATAGCATTGATGTTTATAATTTCTCAACAT
>JAOZUV010000087.1:0-3665 GCA_029938505.1 Bacteroidales bacterium
GCTGGATTTTTGAAGATCTTTAGCTTTTTGTTCAATTTCGGCTTGTGCTTTTTTAAGATCTTTATTTGTTTTACGAATGCTATCGCGCTGTATTTCAAGATCGTTAGTACGCTCTTCTAATTCTTCATTAATGACTTTTAATTCTTCTTGTTGGTTTTTTAAGCTCTCTTCAGATATTGTTAGTGCCTTTGTTTGTTCTTCAAGTTCTTCATTTGCTTGGCGCAATTCTTCTTGTTGTACTGTTAGCTCACTGGCTTGTTCTTGTGTTTGTTTGAGTAATAATTCAACCCTTTCTCTTGCTTGCACCGTATTTATAGCTATGGCAATACTATCTAAACAAGTTTGGAAGAATTGCTTAGATATTGAAGAGAAACTTGTAATCGTTCCGAGTAAAACCACCCCGAGTAAATCTCCTTCATAGATGAATGGTGCTACAATAAAATTCTTTGGTTTTTTTGTGTCGAAACCTAAATTAATTTCAGGTAGGTTTTCGAATTCTCCATTTACAGTAATAAGCTTTCTGTCTTTAGCAACTTGTCCAATAATCCCTTCTCCAATTTTGAATTTTTCAAATACTTTTTTCTTATCACTAAATGCGTAAGAAGATGATAGTTCAATAGAACCCAATTTGTCGATAGTATAAAGTAATCCAACTTGAGCATTTAAATATTCACATAAAAATGAAACTACTTCGTTAGAAAGTTGTTGAATGTCTACTTGTCCGCTTAAAGTACTCCCCAATTGGTTAATTCCACTCTTAAACCAATCTTGTTCATTGATTTCTTTGGATGCACTACGGAGTTTTTTTGTCATGCCCGAGAGTGCAATTCCTAGGGTGTCTTTCTCACTTCGAGCTTCGATATTTGTACTATAATCGCCATTGGCAATTTTGTTGGCTTGTTGAACAACAGTTTTAAAGCTTTCAACCATTCTGTTCATTGATTTTCCAAGTATATCTTTCCCGCTTCGTATTTCAACAGATTTAGAATAGTCTCCAAATGAAGCTGATTGACTGGTTTTAGCATATGAGAGCAATGATTTTACAAGTGAATTAAATGTTGTAACCATTTCTCCAACTTCATTTTTAGGAGCTCTGATTTCTTGATTTACTAATTCGCCTTTTGCAACTTGCTTAGTCCAGGCCGAAAGTTGTTTTATTGGTTTAACAAACCAGCGTGTGACAAAAATTGAAATGAAGAACACCAAAATTATAGTGACAATAAAGGCAATTTTAGCTATATCTGACAGCTGTTTTGCATAAGCAAAAGCTTCGTCATTCTCAATTTCTTCGATAAGAGCCCAGTTTACACCTAATTCTTGTAAATAATAGAGATTTCTGTAAATCCCCAAAACATATTTTCCTCGATTATTTGCATAGGTTGAAATCCGTTCTTCATCGAGTTCATTGAGAGATAAGTATTGCTCATCATACTGATGGTTGATATAATTTAGCCAGGTTTGAGATTTTTTGCTCGTCGATTTTTTGTTTAATATAACATCCGTTGATTCAAATCGTGAAGTTGATCGATAAAGTAGATCGCTACCAATAAGATAAGCTTCTCCTGTTTGGCCTAAATCGGCTTTATTCATTAAGATACTATTTAAATTATTGATGTTTATTTTAATGGCTATGACACCGATGATATCTCCATTGTCTGAATATATAGGAAGTGATAGGAATGGTTCCAAAAGGCTAGAATTAGATTTGTCATAAGCGAAGTCTGAAAAATATGCGGTTTTCTTTAATACGGTTTTATTAAAAGCTTTGCTAAGTAGTTCATTTGTACTAATTTCTTTCGAAAAATCAGTGCCTAAAGGAAATTCGTTAAATAATGAAAATAATAGAACCCCGTTATTGTTTAAAATATAAATGTTTTTAAAATTCCCTTTACGATGAAATAGTTTATAATTTTCGATTAAACTTGAAAACTTAGTTGATACATTAGATGTGGACTTACTATTGCTTTTGTTGATTTCTTTTGAAAGAGCAGTAATAAAATTTTTGGTATTCGTTTGAGTACTTTCAAATTCTAGAAAATTTACTTTTTGTTCGAAAAAATTATTTATGTGTTCTATCCGCAATTGCGATGTTGTTAACAATGATTTTTCAGCGAGGATTGTTAATCCGAGATAAGAATTTATATAATTTATAAAACTGACTGAGGCCAGTGGTATAAATGAGATTGCTAAAAACCAAATGAAAAGAGATTTTCCAACCCCAATAATAAAGAGTGATTTTAGAGACTGTATCCAATTTGTTTTATTCTTATTTTGACTCATAAACATGCACTTTAAAACAGAATAGTTTAAAAAATTAATTCTTAATCGAGTAAAGATCAATGACTTTATAGAGTTCTGATGGGTTAATAGGTTTCGTAATATAATAATCCATACCTGCTGCCAAACACTTTTCTTTGTCTCCCTTCATCGCATGAGCAGTCATTGCAATAATTGGAGTATGAGTGTCAATGTTTTCTTCATGTTTGCGAATTAAGCGAGTGGTGTCAAGTCCATCCAACTCAGGCATTTGAATATCCATCAGTATCATATCATAACTATTTTCTTTGAATTTATCAAAAGCTATACGACCATTTTCAGCAATAGTCACTACATAACCTTTTCGTTGTAGAAATTGCAAAATTATTTTTTGATTTATTGTCTGATCTTCTGCTACTAAAATAGTTAGTTTTTTATCGTCTTTTGGAGCTGTTTCTTCTTTTGTTTTAACTTTTTCTATCGTATCAGTGCTTTCAAAAATTGCAGCTAATAGATATCGTAATTCTTTTTGAAGTATGGGTTTTGATAATTGATATTTGAAATTAATGTCTTTAAGTTTACTGCCGTCCAGAGAATATTGAACAGGAGTCATAACAGCAATCTCAGCTTTTTCTCCCTCAGACAGAGGACTGTTTAATGCATCGCCCATTTCTAAACCATTCATCTCAGGCATGAAATAATCAATAAGAATCATATCGATTTTGTTTTTTGATTGAATGCTTTCAGCAAGTTTGGTTTGGGCTTCATTAAAACTAGAGGCTGTTTTATAAGGTATTTGATAAAATTCAAAAAGTCTGACAATAACTTTTGTACTTTTTGCATTGTCATCAATTAATAAAACAATTCCTTTTGGCTTAGTTTTCAGTTGAGTATTCCATAAATCTTGAGTTTGTTCTCCAAGCTTCAATTCGATATCAAAATAAAATTTGCTTCCTTTTCCTAACTCACTACTTATATTAATCTCGCCACCCATTTTGGCAACTAACTTTTTCGAGATAGAAAGGCCAAGACCTGTGCCTCCATGCTTACGGGTTGTTGAAGAATCAACTTGACTGAAGGAGTCAAATAAGTTTTCAATTTTATCTTCGGGGATTCCGATGCCCGTGTCCTCAACAGAAAATTCCAAAATCGTGGAACTTGAAGTTGTTTTAAGTTGTTTTACAGAAATTGTTACATTTCCATTATCAGTAAATTTTATAGCATTACCAACTAAATTGATCAATATTTGACGAATCCTTATTGGGTCACCCATCAATATATCAGGGATCTCAGGATCAATGTCACAAATAAATTCAAGTTTATCTTGGAATATTTTAACTGATAATAAACGAACTACTTTTTGTAAGATATTGCGTAAGCTGAATTCAATTTGTTCAAGTTCCAGTCGG
>JAOZUV010000087.1:3675-7722 GCA_029938505.1 Bacteroidales bacterium
CAATTTTTGAAATGTCAAGGATTTCATTAATAATATCTAGTAATGATTCTCCCGAAAGCTTAATATCTTGTAATCTCTCGAGTTGTAATTCCGAAATATCTTTATCCATTAAAGCCAAATCAGCCATTCCAATGATTCCATTTAGTGGCGTTCTGATTTCATGACTCATATTTGCCAAAAAAGAGCTTTTTGTAAGTGTTGCTTCTTCTGCAACTCTTTTAGCATAGTCTAGTTCTTGAATTGTTTTCTCAAGTTTTTTGGTAGTGAGCTCAAGCGAATGTTTTTGTTTGAAAAATTCAATATAAGCCTTGATCTTACTTTGAAGTATTTCTAAGTCGAGTGGTTTGTAAAGATAGTCTACAGCTCCTGCCTCGTAGCCTTTAAATACATGTTGGCGTTGCTTGCTGATAGCAGTTACAAAAATAATGGGAATGCTACGAGTGCGTTCGTTACTGCGCATCAATTCAGCTGTTTCAAATCCATCCATTTCTGGCATTTGAACATCCAATAAAACCATAGCAAAATCATATTCAAGCGTGAGCCCCAAGGCTTCATTACCCGAAAGAGCTTTTACAATATTTAATTCTGGATTTTCAAGTATGCTTTCGAGAGTTAATAGGTTTTCCTCACGATCGTCAACAATCAGAATGTTGAATTTATCATTTATCTCCATACCAAAGTTGTTTGGGTCAATTAGTAAATTTTACTCGTATTTTTTCACGCTATGCAAAATACAAATTTCCTTTAAAAAATGTATATATAAATTAATTATTTAACCAACAGCTAGTTGTTATAAACTTTAGTGTTTTTTTTTAAGCTTATTTATTACAAATTGTTTTGTAGTTGCAATAGGAGCAGAGTTTTACATCTTGGGTTTGTGTAAAATTTATGTTTTTGTCAAAGATTTCTTCCGCAAGATTTAAAAGAAGTTCTTCAAAGTTTTTGTAATTTTCTTTATTCAAGTTATTTCCGTCTGGAGTTTTTAATTTTATAAATCCTTCCGAAAGTTTTTTTAGGGAGTAAATGCCTGGGTAAATTGATTCGTCTATTGATGTTTGTTTATGGTATAGCCATGCATAAAAAGCCAATTGGAAACTTTTGTCAGTTTTTGCTTCTGTGAAAATTGACTTCCAGTCTTTAATAGATAAATCACTGTTTTTAACGCTACCTGTCTTATAATCTATAATTCGTAATTCATTATTATAAAGGTCAATACGGTCAATTATGCCTTTAAATTTTATTTCTTGAATCCCTTTCGGAAAGTTTTTCTCTTCAACTTTTATAATTGTCTCAAAAGTATTTTCAAGTGATTTAATAATGATTTCAGCCTCATCCTTAATCAGTTTTATTTCATGTTTTATGTAGTTTTGAATAAAGCGTTTAGCCACTTTTGCCGTCAATAAGTTTTTCCCAGTCTTTATATTTCCACCTTCATAGAACTTTAAAAAGCTTTCATGTAGAATGGGGTCTAGATTTTTGTGTTTTTCTTCTAAATAGTGAATGCTCACATTTTGTGAAACTAGTGGCTCATAAATTTCTTGAAGTACATCATGAATGATTTTTCCGAGTGTAGCTACATCTATACTTTCTTGTTTTTCATCGCTTTCTCCAAGTTTTGCAACTTCTTTAAAATAAAATTGCAAGGAGCATTTTTTATAGGTGTTTAAACTGCTTGGCGAAAATCCTTTGAGTGCTTTTTCTTTTAAAAGATCGATAATTTTCTCAGTTTTATTAATAATTATTTCTTCTGAGCTATTGGGATTTAGTGATGAACTGACAATTTTTTCCTGAATGTCAATGTTTGAATAATTTGCAAACTCTTCCTGTAATTGATAAAGAAATCTACTTTTATCTCCACCGGCAATTGGGTCTGCTTCTGTATTGTATATGAGGTGAATGTTTTTTGCTCCTTGAATCAATCTGAAAAAGTGATATGCAAAAACTGCATTTTTTTCTCGATAGGTAGGCAGTTTAAATTCGTGACGAATATCGAATGGAATAAATGAGTTTTGTTTACCAGATCCTGGTAAAATATTTTCATTTACTGAGCATATAATCAAATTTTCAAAATCTAGGGTTCTTGTTTCAAGCATACCCATAAGTTGTAAGCCTTGTAATGGCTCGCCGTATAATGAAAGTTTCTCAGTTTTGCTCAACTGATTAAAAAAGGAATAGAGTGATTTGATATTTTTTAAAGCTCCATATTTTGTTTGATAATTTGAAATTTTTGTAATTACCAAGGAGAATTGATAAACATATTCCATCTCAATTGTTAATTCTATTTTTTTTTCTAGTTGCTTCTTGATAATCGCATTGCGTAAATGGTTTAATATTTCACGACTATTTTTTAAAGCCTGATTAAGATTGCTTGTCCAATCTGAAAATAGGAGTTCAAAAAAATCAAGATTTATTTCAGGATGATTTAATGTTTTTTGAATGTTTTTATTTGAATGAAATACTTGATTGGATTTTATTATTTTATTTGTCAGTTTTCTGTACTCAGTATGAGTAATCCCGGAAATTTCTTCACAAACATTCAGTAAAGTGGAGTGGTTTAATATTTTTAGAATATCAGAATAATGAAATGAATTAACAGTTTTGTTTTGCATTTTCTGATAAACAAAGGATTTCTGGTGTAAATCTAAAATCAATTTTATGAAATCATATACAAGCGTTGCATTCATTGGAATACCCATTGTCGCATTCAAATCTTCGATTTCAGGAAGTGAATTTAAGATAGGAAAGAGCAGATTTTCATCTGCTAAAACAAGTGCTGAATTATGTTTTGAACCCAAAATCTCGGGGTTCTTATCTAGTATTTGACCACAGAGTTTGGCTTGCCCAATTTGCTTAGCAACTCCATAAATTTGGATGTTTTTCTTTTGTGTACTGAAGTTTTTACTTAGCCAGTTGATTTTTTCTTTTTTATATTTTTTAATGTATTTACGAATGAAAAATCCTGCTTCATGAAAAATGCCCGATTCCAATTGCTGGAGGTAATGAATGTCTGCATCCCAAAGAATATCTGCTTTTCCAGACAGTTCAAGTTCAAAAATTATTTTTTCTTCACTAGCAGTTAGCGCATTAAAACCGGCAAAAATTACTTTAGGCCATTCCAAATTTTGAATTATGCTCAAAATGTTTTCTGCTACAAATCGATAAGCTTTTCCGTGATAAGCTGAATGTTGATTGTCGAGATTTTTATTGATATTTTCGTAATAAACGTATAATGATTGAAAGAATGAAACATATTGTTTTTGGAAATTTGTGGGCTCTTCTTGGCCAGGATTCCAGTTCGTAAGACTTTTGATATCTGTTAGATAATTGAATAAAGATTTAGCCGAAGCTAAATGCTGATCAATTTCGTTGAAATCGTGAAGTAAAACTTGTGCCCATTTTGTAAATTCATCGAAATCTTGTGCTTTCTCTTTTTCAATTGTTTTATGAATTTCGTAAAGCTCAAATAAAAATGAAGTATTATCAATTATATTTAAACCAGAAAGTTTAAAGATGAAATCTTCGATAGAAAATATTTGTGGACTCCAGCTAACTTTTTTCAGCTTCTGCGAAATATGTTTTCGTAAAAATAAGCTTGCTCTTCGGTTAGGAAGTACAATGCATATTTCTGGAATAATATCTTCATATTTTTCTAGAATGTGATCGACTGTTTTCTCTAAAAATGTTTCCATTATTCCCTGTTCAATTGTTCAAGTTGTTCAATTTTTCCAACGTCCATCCAGTTTGATTCCGTATCGTTAAATGCCAGCAGCGTGTGATTTCTGGCAACATCAAGATATAGGTCAATCATCGAAAAATTATCTTTATCCGGCATGAGATCAAAGATTTTTGGATCGATGATATGAATCCCACTAAAAGCAAAGGGAATCATTTTGTGAGTTTTGTTGACTATGATTTGCTTGTTTGTCTCAATGTTTTTCCAGCCACATAATGTGTTTTTATGGTCAAATAATAAGTAGCGTTTTGTTTTTCGTTTTCTTACAACCAGAGTAGCTAAGGGTTTGTTTTTAAGGTGAAAATCAATGGGGC
>JAOZUV010000088.1 GCA_029938505.1 Bacteroidales bacterium
GGTGCTCCACCCTCGGTATAATAACCATAAAAACCCGAAACCGATGTTATAAGGAAGGCAAACACTATCGTTTTTGCCAAAGCATAGGTAACAGTAAAGGGATCAAAATCGAAACGTAAGCCTGCCATATAGTCGGCCAATGTCACCAAACCAGATAGCTCACAAGCCAAATAGCCACCCAACAAACTAATCACAATACTAAAAATAATGAGGATAGGATTGATAAACACAGCTGCAGTTATTTTTGGTAAAATCAAATAATTGGCCGGATTTACTCCCATAATTTTTAAGGCATCAATTTGCTCTGTTACCTTCATGGTTCCAATTTCAGAGGTTATCCGTGATCCGACCTTCCCAACTAAAATTAAACTAATAATTGTGGGAGAAAATTCAAGAATAATGGATTGGCGAGTAACAAAGCCAACCATGGTTAAAGGAATAAGCGGACTATCAATATTATAAGCTGTTTGCAGTGCCGCAATCCCTCCTGTAAAAGCAGAAATAAATAATACAATCCCAAGCGATTCAATTCCAAGACTCTGAAATTCGAATAATAGCTGCTTACGAAAAACACTCCCTTTGTCAGGTCTGCGAAAGGCTTCGCGCAATAAAAGGACATATTTACCAACCACACTGATCATAAATAAAATATTGTTTTTGCTAAGTTAATGAATATTTGACAATCGATTTAAATCAAAAATCTTAATTTTTTCTTTCTGAAATTTATATTAGAATTGCTTTGTTTTCGTTAGTTTTGAGAAATAAAATTTGTAACAAATGAAGACACGGCTTTTTATCCTTTTTTTAATTATCAGTTTTTCAATGATTTCGTGTCAATCATCAAAAAACATTAACAGTAAACGTAAAAGAAGCAAAAAAAATTGCAATTGTTCAACCTGGTCTTATAATCCAAGCAACAATCAAAAATTGATCATCAATGCAACAGTATAAGGAAATATTACAAAAATATCTTCCCGAAAAGGCTGTTGAGAAGGTTTATAAAAGCATTGTTAGCAACAAAATTCATCTTCGGATTTCGAAAAACAGAAGTACAAAGTTAGGCGATTATCGCCCTGCTCATAAAAAAGAACCTCATCGCATCTCCATTAATCATAATCTGAATCCCTACGCTTTTTTGATTACTTTAATTCACGAGGAGGCTCATTTAGTAGCATTCGAAAATTATAGTTCTCGAATACTCCCTCACGGAAAAGAATGGAAATACTGTTTCAGAGAAATCATGGAGCCTTATTTTGCTCTTGAGATTTTCCCTTATGATGTTGGGATTGCATTGAAAAATTATTTAAAGAATCCATCTGCCTCAAGCAATGTCAATTTAGCATTAGCACGCACCTTAAAAAAATACGATTCTGAAGATGGAAAAGGAGTTTTCATTGAAGAATTACCTGATAAAAGCCTATTTAAAATTCACAATGGTAAAACCTATGAACGATTGGAAAAAAGAAGAAAACGAATAAAATGTTTGTGTCTTGATAATAAGAAAATGTATCTATTCGACCCACTTGCAAAAGTTTTCCCTATTGATTTCACCTAAAACTAAATAGTCAATTAAAATATTTCCTCTGTAAAAGATTAATTTTTATAAATTAAAATGATACAAAAATTAATCTCACAGCAGGGAACATCCTTAAAGTTTTTTCATGAAGCTAGTGTATTGTTTTCAGAAAAAACTTTATGTATGTTTGTTAAATAACAAAGCAAATACTATTATGGAAATCAATAAAAACAATTATTGTATCATTATGGCTGGGGGTATTGGAGCCCGTTTTTGGCCTATGAGTAAAACCTCTCGTCCCAAACAGTTTATTGACATTCTGGATACTGGCCGAACATTGATTCAGCAAACTTTTGATCGGTTTTTAAGCATTTGCCCACGCGAAAACATACTTATTGTTACCAACGAACTTTATCGAAAACAAGTAATGGATCAGCTGGAAGGAATCAACGAAAATCAGGTTTTATGTGAACCTTGCCGTCGAAATACAGCACCTTGCATCGCTTATGCCGCTTATAAAATCCATCAAAAAAATCCAAACGCACTTATTGTAGTTGCGCCATCCGATCATATCATCCTTAAAGAAAAAGAATTTACAGAAATTATTAATACTGCTCTTGATACTTCAGCCAAAAATGATTGGTTAATCACTCTTGGCATCCAGCCAAGTCGCCCAGATACAGGTTATGGTTATATTCAATTTGAGGGAAAAAAACTAAACCTTGTTGATGATAGAATTAAAAAAGTTAAAAACTTCACAGAAAAACCTCAGCTAGAAAAAGCAAAACAATTCTTAGCTAGTGGCGATTTTCTTTGGAATGCTGGAATTTTTATTTGGTCTTTAAAAAGTATACTCACTGCATTCGAAGCTTATTTACCAGAAGTAAATAAATTATTTAAAGACGGCTTGGGTATTTATGATACTATTGATGAACAAGCTTTTGTTGACAAAACCTATCCGATTTGTAAGAATATATCCATCGATTATGGAATAATGGAAAAAGCGAAAAACGTATATGTTTTGGCATCTGATTTTGGCTGGTCAGACTTAGGAACCTGGGGTTCGCTTTATAGTATCCGTGAAAAAGATTCGGATCAAAATGCTGTTTTAGGAGATCATGTGTTAACCTATAATACGACCAACTGTATCGTAAATGTTCCGAAAGACAAATTGGTTGTCTTGCAAGGGCTCGACGATTATATTGTTGTTGAAGATGACGGAGTTTTACTTGTTTGTAAAAAACAAAACGAACAAATGATTCGACAAATGGTTGATGACGTCAGGGATAAAAAAGGAGAAGAATTTGTATAAAAAAGAGGCCAATGGCCTCTTTTTTCTGTTCATAAATTCGAAATGATTGAGTAGCTTTTAAATTTCTACGGGCTCCCCATCCGATAGACACCTTTTATGCTTCCCAGAATCCAAACAGATCTAACTATGAAATTAACATGGTGGCAAATTTGCATCTACCAATAGTATATACCAATGACTTTAATATGTCTCGCTATTTTTTATATTATTTTCAATTTAATTTTAAGTGAAAAGAATCTTTAACATTTTTTAAATCTGTCTGCTTTTTAAATATCTCTATTTTTGATAAAAAATAAAGTGAATGTCTTTAGACCCAGAAAATTTTTATCAGAAACAAATTGATTTATATAACAAAAAGTTTATTTATTTCACTAAAAAAGCTGAGCGCATTTCTGCACTTAGAGTGATTACCTTTTTAGTTGGCTTGTTAATTATTTATTACTCTACAACATTCAACTTAACTGTTTCATTAATCACCTCTTTGGTGTTTCTTGTTTCTTTTGGATACATTATTTATAGGCACGGAAGGGCACATAAGAAAAAGGAATTTTATGAAACCCTCTTAAAAATTAATCAGTCTGAACTAAAAGCCTTAAATGGAGTTTATGAAGATTTTCAGAATGGAGAAGAGTATAATTCGCCCGATCATCCTTTTACTGATGATTTGGATGTATTCGGGAAAAATTCATTATTTCAATCAATTAATAGAACAAGTACGTGTATTGGAACAGATAAATTAGCTGATTGGCTGATCAACATCTGTAAGAATAAAAACCTCATTCAAAAAAAGCAAGCTGCAATTGAAGAATTAAGCAAGCTTTCAAAATGGAGACAAGTATTTCGAACAAGCGGACTTTTATCCGAAGAAAAACGTGAAGACCAGGAAGATGTTGCAAAATGGGCAAAAATCAAAACTGAATTTAGTAACCCCATTTATGTATGGCTACTCATTATCATTCCAATCATAACATTTTCATTATTATTTTTATGTGTTGGGGGAATTATTCCTGAACGTATTTTTATTCTTTATACTTTGCTAATACCAATCGGTATTTCCTGGAAAAATTTCAAAAAAGTGAATATCATCCATAAACAACTTAGCAAAAAAACCGACCTCCTTAAAAAGTACTCTAATCTTTTAAAAACTTTAGAAAATCAATCGTTTTCATCAGAATATTTAAAAAAAATATTATCCGAAATTCATCATAATAACGAATCACCAAGTAGGGTTTTAAAAAAATTAGCTAAAATATCTTCGGCTTTTGATAACCGATTGAATATGTTAATTGGCCTCGTTTTAAATGTCTTTTTTTTATGGGATCTATTACAGACTATTCGTTTTAATTATTGGAAAAAAAAGTATGGAAAATTGCTTCCGCAATGGTTCGAAATAATTAGTGAATTTGATGCACTGATTAGTTTGGCTAATTTTCATTTTAATCATCCTGAAAATAAATTCCCAATTATAAGCAAACAAGAATTTTTTATTGATGCTCAGAATCTAGGTCATCCCATGATTTTAAAGAACGATCGTGTTGATAATGACATAAAATTTAATGACTGGAAAAACTTTGTTATTATCACAGGAGCCAATATGGCCGGGAAAAGCACCTTTCTTCGCACCTTGGGTGTAAACCTTATTTTAGCCTCAACAGGCACATCGGTTTGTGCAAAACATTTCGAATGGTCACCCATTGATGTTTTCACCAGTTTACGAACAAAAGATTCCCTCGATAAAAATGAATCTTATTTTTTCGCCGAATTAAAACGATTAAAAATCATTATCGACCGCCTAAATAACAACCAACCTTTGTTTATTATTTTAGATGAAATACTTAAAGGGACAAACTCAAAAGACAAGCAGAGTGGCAGCATGCAACTTATTGAACAGTTGATTGGTTTGAACGCCTCAGGAATCATTGCAACCCACGATTTAATTCTCGGAGAGCTCATTAAAACTTATCCCGAAAACATTATAAATAAATGCTTCGAGGTTGAAATTGTAAATGATAAACTGGTGTTTGATTACAAGCTAAAGGATGGGGTTTCACAAAATATGAATGCTACTTTTTTGATGAAAAAAATGGGAATAACTATTTAATCAAAATAAACACGTCATAAATTTCTCCAAATTCGTCTAAAACTCTTATTTATAAGCCGTTTATTGCTCTTTATATGAAAAAATTCCGAATAATATAATTATTTTCGTAGCCTGAATATTTAACAATCAAAAAAATAAATAAATGAAAACAAAAAAAATTATGTCTTTGATAGTATTAAGTATACTATTTACGACTGCCTGTAATCATCATGAAGAAGGAGAGCTGTCATCTCAAAATGCAGTTCCAACTGATGTTGCTCTAAATCCATTATCTGACGAACTTATTCAAAATCGTTTGGCTATTTATGCGCCATTTGAATTAACAAGTGATGTAAGTCATTTATCTGATAAAGAAAAACAAATGCTTCCTTTATTATTCGAAGCTGCAGACCTTATGCAAGACATTTATTGGAAGCAAACCATAGGTGATCGTGAAGGTTTTTTAAGTCAAATTGCGGACGAAAATACCCGTAAATTTGCAATGATAAATTATGGTCCTTGGGACAGATTAAATGGAAATGAATCTTTCATTAAAGAAATTGGAGCAAAGCCTTTAGGTTCTAGTTTCTACCCAACCGACATGACCAAAGAAGAATTTGATGCTTTTGAAGATCCAAATAAAACAAGTTTATATACCTTGATTCGCCGTGATGAGCATGGGGAATTAAAAGCGGTTTGGTATCACGAAGCTTTTGCTAAGGAAAACAAAAAAGCTGCTGATTTATTATTGCAAGCTGCCGAACTGGCTGAAGATGCTGGATTGAAAAAATATCTCACCTTAAGAGCTGATGCTTTATTAACGGATGTTTATCAGCCTAGTGATTTAGCCTGGATGGAAATGCAAACTGCTAATATTGATTTTGTAGTTGGTCCTATTGAAAACTATGAGGATGCCCTTTATGGTTACAAAGCCGCTAACGAATCTTTCATTCTTTTAAAAGATTTAAAATGGAGCGAAAGACTAGCAAAATTTGGAGCAATGCTTCCCGAATTACAAGCAGGACTACCTGTTGATGCTGAATATAAAAAAGAGGTTCCGGGTGTTAATGCAGATATGAATGCTTATGATGTGATTTATTATGCAGGTGATTGTAATGCTGGAAGTAAAACCATCGCCATTAATCTTCCAAACGACGAAGAGGTACATTTAAAAATGGGTTCTCGCAAACTGCAATTGAAAAATACAATGAAAGCTAAATTTGATAAAATTTTAGTTCCTATTGCCAATGTGTTAATCAACCCTGAACAACAAAAATATATCACTTTCAATGCTTTCTTTGAAAATGTAATGTTCCACGAAGTGGGTCATGCTATGGGTATTAAAAATACTTTAGACGGAAGCAATACTGTTCGCGAAGCTTTAAAAGAAAAATATTCATCTTTGGAAGAAGGTAAAGCTGATATTATGGGTCTTTATTTGGTAACTAAATTGTACGAAAAAGGCGAACTTACCGAAGGTGAAATAATGGATAACTTTGTTACTTTCTTTGCCGGGATTTTTCGTTCAAGTCGATTTGGTGCAGCAAGTGCACACGGTAAAGCTAACATGATGCGTTTTAATTATTTCGAAGAAAAAGAGGCTTTTACTCGTGACGAGAATGGCATTTACACAATCAATTTTGAGAAGATGAATAAAGCCATGATTACAATCATGCAAGATATTCTTAAAATTCAAGGAGATGGTGATTATGATGCCGCTGCAAAATGGATTGCTGAAGAAGGCCTTATCAGACCAATGCTTCAAGGAGATCTAGATCGCTTAGAAGAAGCTAATATTCCTGTTGATATTGTATTTGAACAGGGTGTTAATAAAATCAATTTGAAATAGTATTCAATTATAAACCAAAAATATTTAAAGTGAAAAAGCTCATGATCTTATTAGTTGTTACAAGTATCGGATTTACCTCTTGTAACTTTATGGGAGAAGAACAAGCCGATAACGGAAATCCATTCTTCCAAGAATATGACACCCCATTTCAGGTTCCTCCTTTCGACAAAATAATGGCAGAACATTATATGCCTGCTTTTATTAAAGGAATGAAAGAAGAAAAAAAAGAGGTCGAAGAAATTATTAATAATCCTGAAGAACCAACATTTGAAAATACCATTGTTGCTTTTGACAAAAGCGGGGCATTATTAGCCAAAGTATCTACCGCTTTTTACAACCAAACAGGAATGAATACAAATGATGCCATAAAAAACATTCAAATGGAAATTGCTCCTCTTTTAGCCGCTCACGGTGATGAGATTAGCTTAAATCCAAAAGTTTTTGCTCGCATTAAAGCTGTTTACGATAACAAAGAAAATTTTGATTTAACAGCGGAGGAATTATTTATTCTTGAAAGCCAGTATAAAGGATATGTTCGTAACGGTGCTAATCTTCCTGCTGACAAAAAAGAACAATTAAAAACCATTAACCAACACTTATCTCCACTTACCGTTAAGTTTGGACAGAATTTATTAGCCGAAACAAACGGATTTCAATTAATTATTGAAGATGAAAAAGATTTAATTGGTTTACCTGAATCGGTAAGAGCTGCCGGAGCTGCTGATGCTAAAGCTGCCGAACTTGATGGCAAATGGGTTTTTACAACTCAACGTTCTAGCATGTATCCATTTATTACTTATTCTCAAAAAAGAGAATTACGTAAAGAATTATATATGGCTTATACCAATCGTGCAAATCACGATGATGAAAGAGATAATAAAGCAATTGTTGCTCAAATAATGAAGCTTCGTGTTGAAAGAGCTAATTTATTAGGTTATAAAACACA
>JAOZUV010000089.1 GCA_029938505.1 Bacteroidales bacterium
AAGCCAAGATATTGTTCATCAATGGGATAAGCAGAAATCTTTTTGGATTTCTTGAGCAAATACAGTAGCTACAGAACCAAAAAAGAAAATGGCAAGAACCACAAATTTTGCAAAGGCATTTTTCATAATTAGGTTTTAAAATTAGTAATTTGCAAAGATAGTATTCTACTTAACTGTATATGTTTTTTAATAAAAAATATTTATAATTTATTGGTTTCTACATTCTTTCTAAATAGCGAATTACAATCACTTTATCGCAAAAAAAGCCCTCAATATGTGAGAGCTTTTCTGTTTTTTTATCTAAAGTTTATTGTCTAGTATCTACAATCAGTCTTTCTAAAACATTTCATCCATGATCTTCCATAAATCCTGCGGAGCTTCTTTAAAGATATCATTGAAAACAAATACAGAAGCAATGACAAAAGCAATGAAAACAAACACGATCAAAACTTGTCCCCATGAAGTTCTTTGTATTTCATGTCTGTCTTTTACTTCACAAACTTCACCCGGACAATATTGGGCCTTCTTTTTATAAACCCAATGGTAAACTAAACATCCTAAGCAAATGCCAAAAGCTGATTCAAAAAGCATGAATACTAAACAAAATAAACAAAGCAGTCCGGTAATAATACTATATGAATTCAATATATTCAGTAGCACAAACATTAGTGTAGCCATGCTTAAACCCACTATCCAGGCAAACTTTTTTTGCGGTGCACCCACATAATCGGGCACTTGTCGTCGGACTATTAAACGACCAATTATGAGTGTAGGCGAAAATCGAGGGCTCACAAAAATGCGGATAATGAAATCTACAAGGAATGCAATTACAAAATATTTTAACATGGTGAAATCCTCTTTAAGAATGACAATCATTATTGCAATTAGCATGAAAACAAACATGATTCCTGACGATGCTCTAACTTCTCTTTCATTTAATACTGGAATGTTATAACCTTCTACTTCTTCTCCAAATTTTATTAATTTACTCATCCCTTTTTAGCTTTAATTAGTTGTGTGTCAATTAAAAAATTGACATTTCTGCCGAAAATAGCTATTAAAAAACCATCTCAAAAATAATTATGATTTATTTAACATTTTGGTAAGGTGAAAAATAGGTTGATTGTATTGACTTAAACTCCCCTACTAATTTTAGCAGGGGAGTTTAAGTGCAGCTCATTCTCTCCAAAGCTCTTCCTTATGTAATTCGTTGGCACATCTTATTTTCCCGTGAAGATTTTTGAAACCTTCAGGGCTTAAAGATTGAACCATCCATCCATCTGCAAATTCTTCAGGAATTGGAAATGGTGCAGAAAACCCTAAACTTTTTGCATCAGGAATAAAACCATATTTTGGATAATACTCCATATGGCCCAAAACAAAAACAAGTTTTGAATCTCTTTCTTTTAAAATTTCCAGTCCGGCTTTAATTAGTTGTCCTCCTATTCCTTTTTTCTGATAGTCAGGTTTTACTGCTAAAGGTGCAAGAATGTGTGCTAAAACTTCATTCTCCATCTCATCAAGATAAACCCTTGTAAACAAAATATGTCCGATGGCAATCTTATCGTCAAAAGCGAGTAATGATAGCATTGGTTCAGCACTTTTATCTTTTAACAAATCTGCTACCAGATTGGCCTCATTATCAGATCCAAATGCTTGTTTTTCAACTTCTATAATAGCGTTAAAGTCATCGATTCCCGTTTCTCTTATTTGAATATTATCTAATATCATGATACTAAAATGTTTTTTTCAATGAAAGGGATATAGTAATCCGTCATCAAAATTAATTTTTAAAAATATATGTAATTAATAATAGGGTGTTAAAGGTTTCTTTGTGAAACCTAAACACTTTTACAGGATGTATTGGCAAGTACAACAATTTAAGCCACAAATATTATTTGGGTAAATTGTTCAATATACCTGCCTTTATACCGACTCCAAAAGTCTATAAGAAGATTGTGCTATGCTTGTTTTCATACAGAGCAAAGGTAAGAATTTATATTTATTTTTTTATAAAAGCGTATCAAATTCGAGATCAATTTTTTGCGATTCTTTAAAATCGTACAATGTTAATTTTCGAATTTCATAATAATTCATCCAATAAGTACGAAGTGCCATATAGTAAGAAAGGCGTGCATTGTCGTTATCGATTTGTGCATTATTTAACTCTAATATATCGTTGTTTTTTCCAATTTTATATCGCTGTTGTGTGACTATATATCTTTTTTGTGCTACGGTATCGGATTTTGCTGCAATCAAAATTTGATTTTTTTGAAGAGCAAATTCCATGGACTTTAAAAAGATGCTTTGTTCAAAGTCGATGCGTTCTTGCTCTACCGATGTTTTTACCAATTCCTGGCTAGATTGTGCCATTTTAATACGTCCTTTGGCCAAGCCCCAATCCAAGATAGGAATTTGAATCCCTACCGTTAACTGTTTTTGTTCTAGTGGATTTAGATAGGCTCCTGAAAGACTAGCTGCTGTTTGTGTCAAGCCATAAACTGCATAAATTTCGGCATCAAAACGACCATCCATTTTTGCACGATTTACATCTGATTGGGCTTCAATGAGTCGACGCGCGAATGAAATTCCTTGAGATGTGTTTTCTTTGGCCTCTTCAACAGCTTGAGCAACATTAATATCGAAATGATAAGTGTTATTTGGCGAAATTAATGAAATATTTTTATTTCCAGAGATACGCAAATAAGATGTTAAAACGAATAATTTATTTTCATAATTTAATTCAGATCTCTCGACAGAAGATTCAGCTTTTAAAAGATTTAATTCTAGCTGAAGGATTTCATTTTCTGCAATTTTTCCTAAATTATAACGACCAGATGCAATATTATAAAGGGTATCGTAATAGGCGTAATTTTTTTTTGAAATTTGGGTTTCTAATTGAGCAGTTAGTAAATCGAAAAAATAACGAGTTGCAGTCAGTGCCACTTGCTCATTGTCTTCTAGATATTTACGTTTCGACTCTTTGTATTTCAGAGGTTCAATCTTCTTGTCCCATTTAAAAGAATTGTAGGAAAAGATGGGTTGACGATAACCAATATTAACAGGTGTTGAAAGATAGGAGGTTGTTGTTGAGTCTCCTCTAAGATTATCCAAACGGCTGATCCCGGATTTTAGAAAAAAGCTACCTCCCGTAATACCTATCTTTTGGTTGATGCTGAGATTGGCAGAATAGGATGTATTTTGTCGGTCGATATAAATATCAGAGCCGTCTTCTATAGTAATTTGGTCGATTGATTGATTAATATTTGGTAAAGTGCCGTCAAAAACAACCGATGGTAAATAGGTTGCTTTATAGGTTCTGAATTCCCAATAACTTCTTTTGAATCGGTGTTTGGCAATCAGTGCATCTGGTGATTGCTGCTGGGCGATATAAATGACATCGTCTAGCGTTAATCGGCTTTCATCTTGCGCTTGAGTAACCGATGACATAAAAAGAGCAAGCAATAATAAGCTGATAGAATATTTAAATTTTTGCATTTGTTTAAATTTTTTAATCATGACGTAATGATGTAACGGGATCTTGTTCGGATGCTTTCTTTGAAGGCATATAGCCAAATAAAATACCAACACCAGCAGACACTCCAAATGAAATTATGATGGAGATTGGTGAAATAATGGTTAGAATCCCTGTTGTCTGCATAATCAATTTAGAGAGAATGAGTCCCAGTAGAATTCCAATAAGACCTCCTGATATACTGATTAAAGTTGCTTCAGTTAAAAATTGTAAGACAATATCTAATTTGCGAGCTCCTGTGGCCATACGAACCCCAATTTCTCGGATACGCTCCATCACGGATGCCAACATGATATTCATAATTCCAATCCCACCAACAATCAAAGAAATACTGGCAATAGCACCCAATACGATATTGAAAATATCTTTGGTTCGTTGTTCTTGTTTTAAAAGTAATTCAGGAATTTTTATATCATAATCTTTGATTTCCTGATGTCTTCTGTAAAGTAATTTCCTCAAGACTTCTTGAGTAGGAATAAGTTGTTCGGTCTCTTTTACTTGAACGATTATTTTGTCGATTTGATTATTATTTCCCCCACTTGAAGATGAAGATGAAGATGAAATAGAAATAGACCCTCTTCCAAACATCCTAAAAGTACCTCCAGATTTATTCATATTCACAATTGAGCGATCTTTATATCTTAGTAGTATGGTCGATAATGGTGCAAATATATTTTGACTATAATCTCCTACTCCTAAGTCAATCCGAGTTTCGATATTGTATTTAGGTCCTTCTAAAACACCAATTACTTTTAGCCAAATATGCCCACATTTTATGTGTTTGCCAATAGGGTTTTCATCTGGAAAAAAACGAGCTTTTATCACCGGACTGATAATACATACTGGAGCTCCCGTTTTCATATGCTCACTATTAAACATTTGTCCCTCGGCTAGCTTTAGGGTATAAACTTGGAAAAATTCGGGAGTTACCCCATTTAGGTTTGCTTTACTACGCTTACCTGATTTGAGAATAAAGGTTTCGTAAGTCACTTGCGGACTCACCTTGGCTACTGTTGGGATGATTTTTCGAATACTTTCCGCATCTTTAAGGTTAAGTCCAGGAGAAAATTTTGTACTACTAGATTTTCCTTCATCATCATCACTGGTTATCATATCATCGATTGGAGTAATCACAATATTGTTAACCCCTACCGATTTCATCTGATCTAAAATCTCTTGTCTTGCTCCATTCCCTATTGCCATCATGGCAATTACAGCAGCTACACCAAAAATAATTCCCAAAGCAGTAAGTATAGATCTGAATTTATTGGCTAGAACTGCGTCTATGGCAATAAATAGTATTTGTACATATCTTTCCAAGGGTATTATTTTTTATTTTGTGTAACATTGAGTTGATTCAGAACTTCTTTACTTAATCTCTCAATTCTATAGGATTCTGCATTCTCTGGAGGAACTAAATAAATTTCTTCTCCTTCATCCAATCCTGCTTTGATAACGATTTCATTTTCATTGCTTGCACCAACAATAACTTGTCGGCGAGCTCTAGAAGTATAAACATAAGCCATTTCTTCATTGTTCTGAATACACTCAATCGGGATGTATAAGGCCTTGTCTATTACATTCGTAACGATTTTATTCATGGTGGTCATGGCTGGTCGAAGAATAGAATCATATTCATTCACCTGAATAATTACTTCAAACACTTTAGCATTGCTGTTTTTTAATTGTTCACCAATATTTGCCATTTCTGTAACGATACCAGTATATTTTTTATCTGGGAAAGCATCAACTTCAATTTCTACTTTTTGTCCAACCACCACTTTACTGACATCAATCTCATTCACATAAGTTTTCGAAATCATCTCCTCTAAGTTGGGTAAAGTTGCAACCGTAGGATCCCAAGCACTGATCTGAGATCCGATGCCAATCTTTGAGCCATCCCAACTTCTTTTATAGATGACCATTCCTGCTTTTGGCGCGTATACTGTGAAGCTTGAACGTACATTAATAAGATTATTATACTCACGTGTTATTTTTGAAAGTGAAGCAGCAACCTCTTGCATATTGGCTACTGCTTTTTGGGATTTAAGACTATAATTGCTTTTGGCTTGGTCATAAGCACGCTGTCCTTTATCAAGATTAATTTCAACCTGACGAATGCTTGCAGGTGGTTCGTAAATTGATTGCTCTAATTCAATTTTAAGTTCTTCAAGATTATATGCTAAATTGATTAACTCATTACGGGCACCTCTCATGTCAAGAGAAGTATCCAATTCCATTTTGGTATATTGAGATTGTAGTTTCTCAAGATCTGTTTCCTTGTCTTTTATTTTATCGCTCAATTCGGTTTTATCCAATTGTGCAACATAGTCTCCAGAATCAACAACCGTTCCATCCGGAATAATATGATCGATCTTTATTTGATGAATCCGCATTGATCGAATGTTTCTTGGTCCAAGAATTTTTTCAGAGCTCTTTGCTTCCAACTCACCAGTGGTGGTCACATTGATTTCAAATACCCCCAATTTAACAGGTACTTTTATGGTTTCAAAGCTTGGTTTATTGCTTCCTAAGCTAATCCAGATAATGATAATAACTATGGCTGCAATACTCGCTAGAAGAATTTTTCTATTTTTTTTCATGTTTTATAATATTGTCAATTATTCCTAATAACCTTCTTTTGCAAATGTAAGCGATGTTTATTCAGAAATGTTAATCCTTGGGAATATATTTTTAAGTAATAAATTTGAGTCAAAGTTAATTTAGTAAAGCTTTTCTTAAGTTAAGGTATTCTTAAATAAAGTTAATTAATGTTTGCTTTTTGAGGCAAGCATTAAAGTTTACGACCATTATGTGCTAAATTAGTTATAAGAACGTTTTGATTGGCATTTGTCATGCGAAAATTATACCAAACTTTAGATTTTGTATACGAATTGAAAAGATTTTATTTTAATGCCAAAAAAGCCCCAAATATGTGAGAGCTTTTTATTAAATATTTTAGAATTTTACACGCTATAATAAATACTCCCCTCCTTGATTAAAGGAGGGGAATTAGATGTAAATCAGTTATGGTCAGCTAACACTTAGTTGTTAGTCTAATAATTCAATGAATGATTTTAGAATTGAAAATAAACTGATATTTACCGACTGAGAACATTTAACTCCCTTTTATAACATGACTATCATAGAAGCCATTAATGCATTTTTGGCGCATTGCCGTTTTGAGAAGAATTTAAGTGAGAAAACCATTAAATCATACCAACTTGATCTAAATCAATTTGTTGAATACCTGAAAGGGAGAAATCATTCGGATCAGATTCCTGAAATTACTAAAGATATTATTAAGACTTACTTAAAGGTGCTTTCAAAATTTAAGCCTAAAACTACTAAGCGTAAAATTGCTAGTCTAAAGGCAATGTTTAATTTTCTGGAGTTTGAAGAATATCTTTTGATTAATCCTTTTCGAAAGATTAAGATACGTATTAAAGAACCTTTTGTGTTGCCAACAGTTATGACTGCTCTTGAAATAGGCTCCATTCTGAAAATAGCATATGATGGACAACTTAGCATTGAAGATAAAAACAGCTATGCTTACAAAGAGGATGTCAGAAATATTGCGGTATTGGAGCTTTTATTTGCTTCGGGAGTTCGTGTGTCTGAGTTGTGTAATCTTAAATTTGAAAACCTGAACCTGACTGCCGGTTATTTGAAAGTTACCGGAAAAGGGAATAAGGAGCGGCTTATCCATATTTGTGAAAAAGAGACCTTGCAGGCACTACGCAACTATTTCTTTTTATTTTCGGATCAGATATCAAAGGATGGGTTTTTCTTTATAAATAGGCTCGGAAACCGACTTTCTGAGCAATCTGTGCGATTGATGATTCGCAAATATAAAAATCTTGCAGGGATTAATAAAAATGTGACTCCGCATACCTTCCGTCATACTTTTGCTACTCTACTTTTGGAAGAGGATGTGGATATTAAATACATCCAAAATATATTGGGGCATAGCTCCATTATGACCACCCAAATTTATACTCATGTAAACAGCGAAAAACAACGCTTAATCCTTTCCACAAAACACCCCCGCCGCCATATCAAATTTTAGTTGTTCGAATAACGGATAACTAAATATTATA
>JAOZUV010000090.1:0-6429 GCA_029938505.1 Bacteroidales bacterium
GGGACAGAATTGTATCCAGAATTTGCTCGCATCGCCGAAGAAGAGGGGTTTAAAGAAGTAGCCGTTGCTTTTAAAATGATTGCTAAGGTAGAAAAGGCACACGAAGAACGTTATCGGAAACTTTACGAAAATTTAGAAAATGGTAATGTATTTGAAAGAGATGAAGTCTATGTTTGGAAATGTCGTAATTGTGGTTTTCTTCACGAAAGTAAAAAAGCATTAAAAAACTGCCCGGCATGTAATCACCCACAGGCTTATTTCGAAATTGAATCAGTTAATTATTAAGTTTTATAATTTTCTGTATTTTTGACCAAATTCATAAAACACAAATTATTAATCAAACCTAAATATGATGAAAATTAAAAGTCTAATAATTTACAGCATTGCTGTATTACTTTTTGTTGGCTGTGCTCAAAAAACAAGCACTCCGGCTATCGATAAAAATAATATGGATTTCAGCATTAAACCAGGTGACGATTTCTTCCGTTTTGCAAATGGAGGTTATTTAGCTACTCTCGAAATTCCAAAAGATAAATCAACTTATAATGTTTTTAGCATTTTAAGAGAAAATGTTGACGTAAATATTCACAATATCTTAGAAGAAGTTTCTCAAATTAAAGATGCTGAATACGGTACAGCTACTCAACAAATCAGTGATTTTTATTTTACTGGTTTAGATATTGAAAAAATTAATGCTGATGGTGTTTCACCATTAATGCCAGAATTTGAAAAAATTGACAACATTCAAAACATGGACGACTTCCTAGAGATAATCGTTTATATGCACTTACATGGGTTGAATCCTTTGTTTGGTGGTGGTGTTGAACAAGATTTAATGAACAATACAGTGTTTAGATATTATTTGGCTCAGGCCGGATTAGGTTTGCCTGATGTTGGTTATTATACCAATGATGACGAACGTTCCATAGAAATTCGAGAGGAATATGTAAAACATATTGAGAAAATGTTTGTTTTAGCTGGCAAAGATGAATCTGTAGCAGCTGACTGGGCTCAAAAAATATTTGACATTGAATTATTCCTTGCTCAAAACTCGAAAACACGTTTGGAGATGAGAGACATGATGGGTTTATATAATTTAAGATCGGTTGAACAACTTCAAAAAGAAATACCAAACTTCAATTGGACCGCTTATTTTGAAAAATTGAGTGATAATGATTTTGGCGATATGATCGTAATGTCACCAAAATTTTTCACTGGATTAGGCAATTTGCTTACTGATACTCCTCTTGAAAACTTGAAAGTATATCTAAAATGGACTTTACTAAATCGCTCAGCTAATTACTTAAGTGATGATATTGTAAATCAAGATTTCCAATTTTATTCTGCTTTCTTATCAGGAAGTGAAAAGATACAAGACAGATGGAAACGAGTTACACAAACTACCAATGGTATGTTGGGTGAGCTTTTAGGACAATTGTATGTGGATAAACATTTTCCACCATCATCCAAAGAGAAGATGACTAAATTAGTTACCAATCTTAAATTGGCTTTAAAGAAACGCATTGAAAATGTGGAATGGATGGGCGATGCTACCAAAGAACAAGCTTTGGCAAAACTCTCAACAATGAAAGTTAAAATTGGTTATCCTGATAAGTGGGAAGATTATTCAAAATTGGAAATAAAACGCGATGCTTATGTTTTAAATATCCGTCGTGCTAATTATTTTGGAGTTCAGAAAAACCTTAAAAAGTTTACCAAGCCAATTGATCCTGATGAATGGGGAATGAATCCTCAAACAGTAAATGCAGGATATCATCCTATTAAAAATGATATCACGTTTCCTGCCGGAATTTTACAACCTCCTTATTTCAATCCAGATGCAGATGACGCTGTAAACTACGGTGCTATTGGAGTTGTGATTGGTCATGAAATGACTCACGGATTTGATGATAAAGGAAGATTATTTGACAAAAATGGGAATATGACTAATTGGTGGACCGCAGAAGATGCGGAAGAATTCAACAAACGTACTCAATTATTAGTCGAACAATACAATGAGTTTAAAGCAACTGAAGATGTTTTTGTTGATGGAAAATTAAGTTTGGGTGAAAATATTGCCGATTTTGGTGGTTTAACCATTTCTTTAGAAGCTTACAAAATGAGTTTAGAAGGCAAAGAACAACCAGCAAACATTGATGGATATACCGATCTTCAACGATATTTTTTAAGTTATGCTACAATTTGGAGAGGTAAAATCCGTGAGAAAGCACTCATCCGTAAGGTAAAAGAAGATGTTCACCCTTGGGGCGAATATCGTGTAAATGGAGCTTTATTTAATGTTCCTGAATTTTACGAAGCCTTTGAAATTAATCCTGAAGATGAACTTTATCGCACAAAGAAACAACGACCTATTATTTGGTAAGGCTAATCGATTTACATAAAAAACCCATGAATAAATTCGTGGGTTTTTTTATTTAGTCAAAAATCTCTCATCATAAAAAAACTAATATTTACTCTTCTCATTCTTTTTTCTACAACTCAGAAAAGTAATAAGGTTTTAAACTCCTATCCTAAAATAAGATTGATAAAACATCATTCGACCAATAAACTCTTGAGAGATTAGTGCTAGTAATAAAAGCACTCCAAGTAATGAATTAAAATCCAATCGGGTTGAATTTATATAAATAAATACTAAGAATAATGCCAGCAAAAAAAGAATAATTGTTCGGGCGATGAACAAAGCAAAATACATCCCTTTAGTGAATGAAATATTTTCAATTCCTACAGAATCAAAACTCGACAACTTATAGTGATGAAAAGCATTTGCGCCTATTTGAATTAGAAGAAAAACGAGAAGAATCAAGATAAGTGATTTCATTTGAAACACATTGCTCCACATTCCAATTCCCTGTACATTCATAAAAATGGGTGATATAATTGCAAACAAAATCACACTGAAGAAAAACGAAATTGGCGTATACCAAGTATCCCAGGATGGAACTGTTTCGATGGTGTAAATACGTGACATAGAATAAATAAATACAATTCCTGCTATTAATGAAATAATCAAAATTGTATTTAGCATCCATATTGGAGATATAAATATCCACCTTACTACAAACAATGCTACGACTGATATTAGCAAAAATCCAAGACTAAGGATTTCTTTACTAATCCATGAACCTGCAAAATTGTTTATAGAATTAGGCGCATTCATTGGTTTCCCTAAATGTAAAAACGAAATGATACCGGCAATCCCCAATAAAAAAAGAATTAATATTTCAGGTGACTTCCACCAAACACTAAACGAGCCCTCTGTATTTGGATATACAAAATGTAAAAAACTAAACAAGAGTAATATCCCCACACTAAGTTGAGATATCAATGTGAAAAATATAAGTGACCATTCGTTATTATGCATGTCTTACCTCCTCCATATTTGAAACTTCAGGATTTTCATTAGCTGCACGCTTGGCATCTTTATGCGCTTTTATAAGTATGGATGGCTGTGTAAGATCTGGTTTTGGTAATGGATAAATATGGGCTTCTTCTCCGTATTTTTCTCTTAACTCATCATAATCACCAAAGTCGAAAGCTCGCATTGGACAAGAGTCAACACATGTTGGATTTTTGCTTTCATCCACATAATCAGCACACATATCACATTTTGTCATCACTCCTTTCGATTCATCAAATTGTGGTGCTCCATACGGACAAACCCATGCACAATACTTACATCCAATGCACTTATCAGCATCAATCAGCACAATTCCATCTTCCCTTTTATAGAGCGCATTAGTTGGACAGTTTTTAACACAAATAGGGTCTTCACAATGATTGCAGGCCATGGAAACATTATAAGCATATACATCCGATTTCCAGGCATTATTTTGCTGAATCCAATCACCACCTGTTACCTCATAAACCCGACGCCAATTCACTCCCAAAGGTGAATCATTTTTGTCTTTACAAGCAATTTGACAAGTTTTACAACCCGAACACATACTCGAATCAAAATAAAAAGCTAATCGTTTCATGCTCCACCCTCCTTATATTTTTCAGCTTCTGCCATAATTGTATGTTGTGCATTTCCAAAAGCAAAGGGAGTCCATCGCTCTGAAGTAAGAACATTTACCGAACCACCCATATCAATTCCTTTTTCGTTTGGTTTCCACCAGGCTCCTTGTGGGATGGCAATTACACCAGGCATAATCTTTTTCGTGATTCTACAAGCCAAAGCTAAAGCCCCTCTATCATTATATACTTTTAATTTATCACCATTTTTAATTTTCCGTGCATTGGCATCAATAGGATTTATAAAAATTCGTTGAGGAAAAGCTTCCATCAACCAATCATTATTATCATGGGTTGAATGCACACGTGGCATATAATGTGGTCCTATAACTTGCAAAGGATATTGCTTCGCTTCTTCTCCAAAAGGACTCTCCCACTCTTGAATATATTTAGGAATTGCAGGGATTTCTTTTGGATCATTTTTCTCAAACATCTCTTCACAAAAGATTTCAATCTTTCCAGATGGAGTTCTCAATGGATATTTTTCAGGATTTTTTCTAAAATCAACAAAAGCAATTTCAGGCTTCGTCACTTTTTGAGTATAAAGTCCTGAATTAGCTTTTTCCATTTCGGCTAAGGAAGGCAAATCAGGAAACCGACTCTCACGATAGATCTGCATGAGCTCTTCCACCCATTCTTTTTCATTTTTCCCTTCGGTGAATTCTTCTTTCAGTCCAATCTTTTCAGCAATATCAGCACAAATCTGATAATCACTTTTAGTCTCCCATGGTGCATCTAAAATCTGAGGCTGCAAAATCAAATCATCCCCATACTTCCAACCATCTTCAAATCCCCAAGTTTCGAATTGGGTACAAGCTGGCAATAATAAATCAGCATACATGCCTGTAGGAGTCAAAAAGTTATCCTGAACAGCGAAAAACTCAACCTTCGATTCATCTTTCATGATTTCAACAGCTTTATTTAAATTTCCATGCTGATTGATAATCGCATTGGAAGCCACTGCCCAAATCATTTTAATATTTGATTTTAATTTTTTAGTATTTACCAAACCTTCTTTTTCGGTAAGTTCCGTTCCACGGACAACTGCTTCAGACCAAAGAAAAGTCGGGATTTTTGCCCTAACGGGATTTTTCAATGTTGGGAACACATTCCAAAATGGGCCTCCATCATCAGCCTGCAAAGCAATGCCACTAGCCCAACCACCTGAAATGCCAACATTCCCAGTGATGGCTGCTAATACACAACCACCCCTAACAACTTGCTCGCCATAAGCCCTACGCTGCATTCCATATCCTTGATAAAGCATGGCGGGTTTTGCATTTGCAAACTCCCTCGAAATCCTTATAATAGTCTCGCTTGGGATTCCTGTAATTTCTTCAGCCCATTCAGCTGTTTTTGGTTGTTTATCTTTTATTCCTAAAATATAATCTTTATAGGATTCTTCATTTTTTAATCCTTCGGGCATTTGCGAAGCATCAAAACCCTGACAATGCGTTTTTACAAAATCTTTATCATATAAATTTTCTGTAATCATCACATAAGCCATGGCACTCATAAAAGCCATATCTGTACCCGGTCGGATGGGTACCCACTCATCAGCCAATGAAACTGCAGTTAATGTCATGCGGGGATCAATACAAACCAATTTAGCTCCGTTTTCTTTGGCTTTTTGAAGATAATATTCGCTATTGGTTCCATCACGGGTTTCGGAAGGATTCCAACCCCACATAAGGATGTATTTTGTATTCAGCCAATCTTGTCGCTGATTTCCTGTTACTCTTGTTCCGTAAACAGTGGGAGTGGCTCTATTAATACATGCCCAACTATACGAATTATAATAACCTAAAGCACCCCCAAATAAACTCATCAGTCTATCGGCAGGCCATTTGCCATTTATTTGCGAATAACTCCCTGTTCCGTACGGAATATAAAGAGCTTCATTGCTATATTTTTCTTTTATACGGATGAGATTTTCAGCCATCAGATCCGTAGCTTCGTCCCATGAAATTCTTTCAAATTTTCCTTCACCCCTTTTCCCGATTCTTTTCATGGGGTATTTTAAGCGATCTGTGTGATTTTGGCGATGACGATATCCTCTTCCTCTAAGGCAGGCTCTTAATTGGGGATCATCAGGATTATCCGTTGGACGATCATCCGTTTCAATTTTAGTGATTACACCATCTTTAACAAAAACCTTCAGCAAACATCGCCCCCCACAATTATGAGATGGGCAACCTACACGTACCATTCGCTCGACTGAATCAAATGTTTTTACCATTTCTTTCACTTCTTTGGCAGTCATCAGTTTACCAATGAAAGTCCCACTTAGTACGGCTCCGCCTGAAAGCATTGCGCCCCACTTCAAAAAATTCCTACGCTCCATCCAATTAAATTTGAATTTTTCCTGCACTAAAATTAAGAAAATAATTCAGA
>JAOZUV010000090.1:6439-7631 GCA_029938505.1 Bacteroidales bacterium
TGTTCTTAATTTCGAATCATTATAAAAACAAGGGATTCACTCAAATTAGCCATTCATCAACTGAAAGGTTCCGTTTATCAACTCACAGGTATTTTCTACATTATTTGATAGTAGATTAGCTTTAGTTAATTAAAAAAAGAAGTGTAAAATTTTGTTCTTAGCAGCTTAGTGTTTTCATTTTTTGGGTCAAGCAATTAGCAACGCTAATATTTAAAAGCAATCTCGAAGAAAGTTCATGGTGGAATTTTTGAGATTAAATCCTAAGAACATAACTCCCGGCGCAATTTCAACGAATAATGCAGGAAATTCGCTGGGTTTTTCTTATTTCCACGGTTTTATTAAAACATCAATTGCTCCAACACCATACTTTGTAATAGATGCACTTTGATTTTCAAGATCCTCATATTGCTTCAAAATCTCTACAATTGCATTTTTTAAACGACCGTTTCCAACACCGTGAATAAAAGTTACTTTTTTATAATTATGAAGGATCGCACTTTCCAGGCAATCTTTAAAGTACTTTTTCTGAAAAGCAAACATATCTCGACTTTCCATTCCAGAAATATTATCCATCAATTCCCCAATATGTAAGTCAACTTCTGCAATTTTTGGCAAGGTTTGATGGCGATCAATCAAGGCTTCTTCTTTTTTCTCGACGGATTTTTTTTCTTCAATTTCATCATCTTTTCCAAAAATGCTATTTACTTGTTGCTGATGCTGAATTTCATTTAAACTAACAATAAAGGCCTTTCCTTCAATTAAGCCATTATACTGATAGGCATTCTCATTATTTAATTTGCTTTGCTTAATCTTAAAATTGGTGTGAGCAGGCAACAAAACCTGATTAATCTCATCCTGATGATAAAGAATCTGTACCACACCTTCACGCCAATCTTCAGCTTGCTCTCTTTCAATACTATCTAATAGATGAGCAGATTCTGGTTCAACAGAACTATAATCATAACCACTAAAAGAATGTTCATTTTTGAGGAAAAGACTAAATAAAATATCTGAAGAAGTATGATTTACCAAATAAACATCTAGCATCCCGGTAATAAACCATTTCTGATCGTGAGGAACAAATGCTAAATATACACCTGAAGCTTCCTTAGCCTGCTTTATATTTTTTGCATTGCTTCTTAAGCGCAACTAAAAACTTGAGTTTAAAAGATATTCCAATTCAAATTGACAA
>JAOZUV010000091.1 GCA_029938505.1 Bacteroidales bacterium
TTGCGTTTATGATGGTCGTAAACCAAAACTATTGCTCCGGCAACTTCCTCATTTCCTTCCCATTCATCTTCAACCAAATTCTTTTTTATCAGATACCGAATTGCTTGTGAGCGATTGGGGAAATTCTGTTGTTTTACTAATTGATCGAGATCATTTAATAATTCTTCTTCGAGTGATACTCCAAAACGTTTTACTTTCATCGTGTTACTATTGTTAAAAAGTTAACACTGCAAAAATATGTCGTTTTCTCAAATAGTAAGCAAAAAAATGATTTTTCTGTGAAATTTAGGATGAGTTTAAATAATGGATGAGTGCCTGAAGTGAGCTGGAATTTAGAGTGCTTTTTAGTTGAAAATTAAATATTACAAATAACTTTGGGCACTCCGCTACACTTTAGGCATTCTGATTACTTTTTTATAAATTTGATAAAAATTTAGAAACATTGTCACACCGCTATTTCATACATCTGGCATATAATGGAGCTGACTTTCATGGTTGGCAGGTTCAGGATAATGCACCTACAGTTCAAGAGGCTGTTAATAAAGCCTTATCAACTTTGTTGAATGTTGAAATAAATGTTGTGGGTTGTGGAAGAACTGATACCGGTGTTCATGCCTCTGATTTTTATGCGCATTTTGATTTGGATACCGAATTGATTCTTGAAGAAAGAGAGTCTTTAGTATTCAAACTCAATCGTTATTTGCCAATAGCGATTGTTATTTTTAATTTATTTTCTGTTAAAGAGGATGCAAATACTCGTTTTGATGCCATCTCTCGAACGTATAAATATCATCTGTGTCGACGTAAAGATCCTTTTTATGATGAGTTTTCCTATTTTGTTTATGGCGATTTGGATGTCAATTTGATGAATGAGGCAGCCATTGTGATGATGAGTTTTACTGACTTTACAAGTTTCTCAAAATTGCATACACAAACAAAAACAAATAATTGTAAAATTACTGAAGCGAAGTGGGAAGAGGATGGTCACAAATTAATTTTCACTATTAAGGCAGATCGTTTTCTGAGGAATATGGTTCGCTCTATTGTGGGTACATTATTAGATGTTGGTCGCCATAAAATCTCTATCGAAGAATTCAAAACCATTATTGCGAGTAAAAATCGTTCTGATGCAGGTTATTCGGTTCCGGCTAAGGCTTTGTTTTTAGATAAGGTAGACTATCCTACGGATATCTTTATAAGGGATTAAGAATGTAATTACTTGAAGTATTTAGAAAAGAGAAATAATGTAATTATAAGATTCTTTGAAGAAATACACCGCAGCAACAATTGAATAAACGAGTTTCATCATAGTGCCGGCTAAAAATCCAACGAAAGATCCGATAGCTGAACGCATAGCAAGTCTTGAATCTTGTCCACCCATTGATTCACCAATATAAGCTCCTGCAAAAGGGCCTAATAAAATTCCTATTATACCAAATGGTCCTAGTGATAAAAAGAATATTCCAATAATCAATCCGATGGTGCTGCCCCAAACTCCTTTTTTGGTTCCTCCAAATTTCTTTGTTCCCCAAATAGGAACAACATAATCAAGAACAGTAACCCCAACGGCAATTAAACCCATAACGATCATAAATTCTTCTTTGTATGGAGCTTCATCTTTCAGCTGCATTAAAAGTAGGGCTGCAAAGCTTACAATAGGGCCGGGAATGCCTGGTATAATTGCTCCAAGAATTCCAATAAATATTAAGACAAGACCAATAATTATCCAAAGTATATCCATGATTTGTTTAAATTTTTGATTATAAATTTACAGAAAAACAAAACTATATATAAAATTTATTTTCCAGAAAACATCGAATGCCCTTTTCGCTGGCATCAAAATGAGGTTTTGGTATATCAGTAGGATCGTACCAATTCCAGCCTTCGCATTTATTGGGTTCCATTGTTTTAGCTTCGCCCGAAAAATCTCTTGCTAGTAGTATGACTGATACATAGTGAAGTTGTTCGAGTTTGTAAGTCTCTAAATTATTAGTAACAGCAACAACTTTAGGCTTCCTGATTGTGATTCCTGTTTCTTCTTTTACTTCACGAATAGCAGCTTCTTCAAAGCTTTCACCTACTTCTAAATGGCCTCCCGGTATTGAATATTTTTGTGCATGAGAATTGATTCGTTTCCCTATCAGCACTTTTTTATCTTTTAACAGAATAACACCAATACCCACTTTAACCATAATTTATTTTTGTTTTATTAAATCTAACTCAGTGAAATCAAAATCAGGATTTGGAATATCAACAACTAAGCTGCTTGCTTTTTTATTTGCATCTAATATAAAGTTGACAGTACCTTTTGGTAAAGAAGGTGCATCAGGAAATTTGATTTCGAAAGTATTGCCGTTTATATGAGTTAGCTTACTATGAAAATCTTTGGTGTGTTTAAAACGTATGAAAAGATCACCCTCTTCGATAGTAATACTTACACCACCATATACATTTCCGCTATAATAACCTTTGTATTCATCAAATGATAATGCTGGAGTTATATCTGTATTTTTTTCTTTTATTTCTTTCTTATTCTTATTGCGTTTTTTATTGATTTCCAGAATAATTGTTGCCCAATCTTTATCTTCTCCACCTAAAAAAGCATCCAAGGTTTTGTATAAAATAGGTGAGTATAAGGATGTTATTTTATTGGTTAAAATTACGATGCCTAAATTTTCTTCAGGAACTAAAATTGTTGCAGTAATTGTTCCGTCATACCCGCCCGTATGCATAATTATTTTACGACCGAGATAATCAAATAATCCCCATCCAAGCCCGTAACCTTTAAAATGTGTACTTGGCCACAATTCTTTTGAATAATTTGAAACAGCTCGGCTTATTTGTGGGGTCCACATTTCTTCTTGGGATCTGGCTGTAAAAATAGTGTCTCCATTATTGATGCCGTGATTTAATTGAAGTTTTAGCCATTTGGAGACATCTACTACATTAGAGATAATTCCTCCCATTGCTTTTCCATTGTCCCAGTTTACATAAGGGACTTTTTTGATTTCATCATCTAAGTCGATATGTGGACAAGCGAAATTTCCTGTGGCTTCTATATCAGTTGTGCTAATGATGGTTCTGTTCATGTTTAATGGATCAAAATATTTTTCTTTCATGAACTCATCCAGATCTAATCCACTCACTTTTTCTATAATTAATCCAGCTGTAATGAACATAATATTTGAATATCCATATCCTGCTCTAAATCCATATTTTGGTTTCAAGTATCGTGCTCTTCTAACAATTTCCTCCGGTGAATGATCACTAAGATACCAGATTAAATCGCCCGAAAACGTGACTAATCCTGAGCGATGGCAAAGTAAATCACGAATAGTCATATGTTCGCTTACATAGGAATCATACAATTCAAACCAAGGAAGATGATCTTGAACTTTATCACTTAATGATAATTTTCCTTCTTCAGCTAAAATCATAATTCCTGCAGCTGTAAAAGCCTTGGTATTTGATGCGATAGCAAAATTGGTGTTTTTATTAATTTTCTCATCGCTATTAATATCTTTAACACCAAAACCTTTAGCAAAGATCAATTCATTGTCTTTTACAATTCCAATAGCCATGCCGGGTACATTCCACTGCTCAAGAGCCTTTTGGTAATATTTATCCAGCTCATTTAGCTTTTGTTTATCTGTAGTAGTAAGATCATTTGCGTTGCTAAAAAAGGGTATAAGCAAAAACAGTAAGAACAATTTATAATGTTTCATTTTTATATTTTAAAGATTGCTAATAATTTCGTTCATAATCTCTGATGCTTTTCCTTGTAAAAAGATATCAGTAATTGTATGTGTAAATTTTGATTCTTCCGTATTGATTTCTATGATAGTTGCGCCATTTTGTTTGGCTACTATGGGCATTTGACAAGCCGGCATAACTTCTCCGGTCGTTCCGATGACGATCATAACTTCTGATTTTTGAGCTGCTTCAATTGAATTTTGGTAGGCCTGTGGAGGAATTCCTTCTCCAAAAAAAATAAAATCGGGTTTTATTAAATGATTGCACTCAGGACATAGAACAGGTACTTTATCCAAACTAATCGTAGATACAGTGGCCGTGAATGAACAAGAAGTGCAAATTAATTTTTTTGAATTTCCATGAAATTCGTGAATAATTTTACTTCCAGCCTCTTGATGCAAATTGTCAATATTTTGAGTGATGATGGATTTGAGCTTATTTTGTTCTTCTAATTTTGCAAGACCAAGGTGGGCATCATTTGGTTTAGCATTACCAAAGAAATCGTAAAATATTTCTTTAATAACAGTCCACGATTCTTTTGGATTTGAATGAAAATAATGAAGATCTAAAACCTGAGGATCGTATTTATTCCACAGTCCTTTTTCGCCCCTGAATGGAGGAATGCCGCTCTCAACTGAAATACCAGCCCCTGTAAATGCAGTAGTGTAATTCGATTCTTTAATACAACGAACAGCTTCTTTAATCAAGGTTTTCAAAGCCAAGGAATTTGTTTGACAAAATTGGAATGTAAATTTAAGTAAAATTAGCTAACATTAATTAGCTATTATGTTGACCATTTTTCTAATCGTTCTTGGATGAAGTCTATAATTTTTTGATTGTCTCTTTTCCCCGAACCTGAAAGCTCAATAGCTTCACCAAAATCCATATAAATTGGTTTTGAGCGATCTAAAGGCCCTAAATCTTTGACGATGCTACCATTTCCCCAAAAATCAGTTTTAATAGCTATAGGTATAATTTTTGCATTTGCTTTTGAGGCAAGTTTTACTCCTAACGAATTGAATGTTTCTGGCTTGAGATCTGGATGACGGGTACTTTGTGGAAATATGACAATCGACTTCCCCATTGATAATAATTTAGCCCCTTTAGTGAGTACTTTCAACAAGTCAAGTCTGGTGTTTTCTCTGCTTACAGCAATAGGATTAGTTGCCCTCATTATTGGACCAAAAAATGGATAAGTGAGTAAGCTGCTTTTTACTACAAAGGTCACATCTAATTTAGAAGCAATTAATCCGGGGAATACCATTGTTTCGAGAGCACTCATATGGTTGCTGACAAAAACATAGGGGCCATTCTTCGGGTCAATATTATTTAATCCTTTCAGATGAAACTTCCCGCCACAGTCTTCAATAAATTTGAAAATGTCTATGGAAGAAGCAGCCCAAGCTTCAGTATCATAGGTTTTACTTAAGGCTTTTTTGCGGCTACTAAAAACCTGACTAACATATTTGTAAAGAAAATAAGCTCTGGAATTAAAAAATAACCGATCAGCCAAGGCTCTTGGATGATCTTCTGGGGTATTATAGATGTCTTCTATAAAGTATGATTTTCTCAAAATTATAATTATTAATTCATGCAAATTTAGGAAAATCTTAAATATGTAAAAATGATATTGCATGAGATGCTAAATAATTTTGTGATTCAGTATTAATTTTTAAATTTGTGAGGTTCAAAAAAACTTCTCATGAAAAAATACATTTTCTTATTATTAGCCTTGTTTTTATTAAATTCTTTAAGTGCAAAAAAAACAATCATTCAAAGCTATTATCAGAAAACTCCAATAAAAATTGATGGCAATATTGATGATTGGGGAGATATGATGATTTTTGATGAAAAGACATCAATTGTCAGCGATATTTCAAATGATCATGAATATATTTATGTAAAAATAAGGATTGCTAATTTTTATTCAATTAGTCGGCTTATGCGAGGGGGCTTTACTGTTTGGTTTAATGATGAAGGAAAATCAAGACCTAAAATTGGTATTGCTTTTCCGATAGTTAAAGATATTCCTCAACAAGACAAGCAGAATAAAAATCAATATGCAAAACTCACTAGAAGTGAGGCTGAGCAATTGCAAGCTAAAAAACTAGAAAATTTTAATATGAAGTTTACATCTGGTTTAGCGAGTATTAATGTTTTGGATAAAGATTTAAATGTGATTAAAAATCAGCAATTTAATACGAATGATGAGGGTTTGTGTGCCACACTTTTGTTGAAAGATGCTGATTTATTTGTATATGAAGCAAGAATACCTTTAGATATTATTTTTGATAATAAGGAGGAGTTTTTAGCAGCAAAAAAGAAGTCGTTTTGTTTGGGTTATGAGTTTGGTAAATTTGTAGTTGAAGAATTTAAAAATAAACCGGGATCAAATCTACCTAGAGGGAATAATCAGATGGGGCGATATAATTATACTGCTCGTCGGCAAGTTAATTTGGGAGACCGAAGTAAAATACCGGCTGTATATACTTGGTACAAAAAAGTATATTTAAGTAATGAATAAAAAAAAGCCTTCCAAAAATTTGGAAGGCTTTTTTTTATTTTTATTTGAGCCATTTATCAAGCCAATTGAAAAATGTACGTTGCCATAAAATAGCATTTTGTGGTTGTAATACCCAGTGGTTTTCATCTGGAAAGTATAAATACTCAGCTGGAATACCTTGTAAAACAGCTGCATTAAAAGCAGTCATTCCTTGAGTTACCACAACTCTATAATCTAATTCACCATGAATACAAAGAATAGGGGTATCCCACTTCTCTACAAATTTATGAGGCGAATGAGCATAAATTTCTTCAATTTGTTTGTTGTCTTTCTCCCAAAATGGACCACCTTTATCCCAATTCTCAAACCACATTTCTTCGGTTTCAAGATATTGAGCTTCTTCATTGAAAATACCATCGTGAGCAATAAAAGCTTTAAAACGACCTTCGTGATTACCGGCCAAATAATACACTGCCCAGCCACCTGCGCTTGCTCCAATTGCACCTAATTTATCTTCATCAACGAAAGGTTCTTTCGCCATATAATCAATTGCATTCAAATAATCTTGCATGCTTTTACCATGATAATCTCCACTGATTTGTTCTTGCCATGCCTGACCAAAACCGGAAACACCTCTCCGGGCTGGAGCAACAATAATGTAATCATTAGCAGCCATGATTTGATAATTCCAACGATAATGGAAACTCTGGCTTAATGGTCCTTGTGGCCCACCTTTACAATAAAGTAAGGTTGGGTATTTTTTGTTAGGATCGAAGTTTGGAGGATAAATAACAAAAACTTGAAGGTCTTTATTGTCATCTGTTTTTATCCAGCGTTCTTCAACTTCACCCATACTTAATTGACCTAATAAATCTTTATTAGTGAAAGTGATTTGTTTTGCTTCACCATTTTCAGGATTGATTGCAAATAGTTCAGTAGGTAATGACATGGTTTGCTTAGGTGCAATGATTTTATCATCGGCTAATGCAAGTCCTCTATAGTCATGTAAACCCTCAGTAATTTGAGTAATGTCGCCACTGTTTAAAGCAAACTTATATATTTGGAATGCCCCATGCCAATCACTATTGAAATAAATTTCTTTGCTATCTGGTGTCCATGTGATATTTCCTGCATTCTGATCAAATTTTTTGGTTGCATAGGTTAGATCACCCGTTTTAAGATTCATGATAAACAGACGGTTTTTGTCTGATTCATAACCGTCTCTTTCCATGCTTTCCCAAGCCATATAATTTCCGTCAGGAGAAAATACCGGGGCAATATCGAAACCCATCATTCCTTTGGTCATGTTT
>JAOZUV010000092.1 GCA_029938505.1 Bacteroidales bacterium
CTCTAATTTAGTTCGATAATAATTCAAATTGTGAACCACCGAATTCAAATTGATCTCTAAAACTGTTTCGTGGGCTTTTTGTTGAAGGGCTTTACTTATTTGTTCAAACTCAAAAACACGCGCTCCTTTTAATAAAATACTTTCGTTATTAAAACTTGTAAAAGCGTGTTTATAAAGGAATTCTTGGGTTGATAGATAGAAATGTTTCTCAATATTAAATCGATCTGCTTGGCTGCTTATTGAAGGGCCAATGCCTATAATTTTCGACACCTGATTATTTTCCAATAATTCGTTGATATAATCATACAATTCTACTTCGTTTCGGCCACTTTGTAAAATGTCTGATAAGATGAGGGTTTTCTTTTTATGTTGTTTCTGCAAGGAAAGAAAATCGAGGGCTATACGAATGGAATTTATATCAGAATTGTAACTGTCGTTGATAATGGAACAATTATTAATCCCCTCTTTTAGCTCCAAACGCATAGCAATAGGGTTTAAATTCCCCATCCACTTTGCAATCTCATCCATACTATAACCCAAATGAAGCATCGTCGCCCAACAATGAATAGCATTCTCAATGGAAGCATTATCAGAAAATGGAATAATAATTTCTTTTTCTTCCTCTTTATATTTTCCAATGATTTGAGCTCCGCCAGAATCTTTTTCAATTTTGGAGATAAATAAATCTGCCTCCGTTTTGGCACTCCAAGTGAACGGCTTTACATTTTCTAAAATGCCCGAACGAATAATAACGCTTTGAATTTTAGGATGATCCAGACAATAAATCAATGTATCGATACGAGTAAATAATTTTAGCTTTTCGCCCGCTTTTTGTTCGTGATTGATAAAGCCTTCATCATGCGCATGACCCACATTGGTGAAAATTCCAATAGTCGGCTGAATGATAGACTGTAATTTCTCCATCTCATCTGGCTCGGAAATACCCGCTTCAAAAATCCCAATTTCGTGAGTTGCATTCATTTGCCAAACCGAAAGGGGAACTCCAATTTGTGAATTATAACTTTTAGGGCTTCGAATTACATTTTTATCTTCATTAAGCAATTGATACAGCCATTCTTTTACAATGGTTTTTCCATTGCTACCTGTAACTCCTATTACCGGGATATCAAATTGTTTTCGTCTGTGTGCACTTAAACTTTGTAATGCATTTAAGGTATTATCTACTAGAATGAAATTGGCTTTCGAATAATTTTCCTTATTCTCAGGAAGTTTTGAAACTACAAAAAATCGAATCCCTTTTTTGTATAATTCAGCAATATATTTATGACCATTATTACGTTTACTCACCAATGCAAAAAACACACATTGCTTGGCACTAATCAAACGACGACTGTCAATAAGAATATCACTGATTTTATTTTGCTTAATACTACCCTCGATAAGCTGACCATTTAAAATGGCTACAAATTCGTTTACCGAATACTCAGAATTCGACATAGTATTTATTTTTCAGCTTTACGTGGGCCATTGTTATTGTTCACCAATTCTTCTTTTTGATGTTGAAGAGGGTTTGCATTCAACTCTTCGTGCATTTGTCGGTTTTTGTAGATATCCAGAGCTAAATAAATTGCATTGTGAAAAGATTCGGTAGAAGCCAAGTTTTTACCCGCTATTCCATAAGCGGTTCCATGAGCTGGAGAAGTACGAATGATTGGCAATCCAGCTGTAAAATTAACACCCGAATCAAAAGCCAAAGATTTAAAAGCAATCATTCCCTGATCGTGATACATGGCCAAAACACCATCAAAATCACGATAAGTACGAGCACCGATAAACCCATCCGCAGGATATGGACCATAAACCAGAAATCCTTCTTCATTCGATTTATTCACGGCAGGAATAATCACATCGATTTCTTCTTTACCCAATAAGCCTTCATCACCAGCATGCGGATTTAAAGCCAACAATGCAATTTTAGGTTTGCGAATCCCGAAATCTTTAATCAAACTTTCGTTCATGGTACGAACTTTACTTAAAATCAAATCGACGGTTAATACCGAAGAAACATCTTTCAAAGGTATATGACCTGTAATTACACCTAAGCGTAAATTTTCGAAAACCATTAACATTAAATGATTTTCAGAATCAAATTTTTTGGCAAAATACTCAGTATGTCCAGGGAAATCAAATTCATCCGATTGGATATTTTTCTTATTAATTGGAGCTGTTACCACAGCGTCAATTCTATTATTTTTCAAGCCTTCAACTGACTCTTCGAGAGCAGCAAAGGCTAATTTACCAGCAATCTCTGTCGATTTACCAATTTCAACTTTTACCTCTTCATCATGAATATTAACCAAATTAGCACGTTTATGATTAAGAGATTCATTTTTTTGAATAATATTAAAATTAAAATCGCCCACATGCAATGCTTTACGAAAGAAGGAAGCAATTTTTGATGAACCATAAACAAGAGGTGTAAATAATTCTAACATACGATTATCCGTAAATGATTTAATAATCAATTCATAACTAATGCCATTAAAATCACCATGGGTTATGCCAATTCTTATTTTTTTATTTTTTCCCGGAGGCTTATTCATTTTTCAGAAATTTTAATTTGCTAAGATAAACTTAATGCTTCAATTTGTATTGATAATGTTAAGCTTTATGTTTGATAAAATCATACAATAAACGAACGCCAACCCCTGTACCGCCCTGAGGTTTATAGTTGTCAATTTTATCTAAAAAGGCCGGGCCAGCTATATCAAGATGAATATAAGGATAGTCGGTAAAATAAGCCAAGAACTTTCCAGCAATAATCGCTCCAGCAAGTTCACCTCCCAAATTTTTAATGTCGGCTACAGGTGATTTAATTTCTTCGTCATACTCATCCCAAAAAGGAAAATGAGCCAATCGCTCATGAACCCGATAACCGCTTTCATCAAGCTTTGTAAATTCTTTATCAGAATTTTTACCCATTGCAACAATGCCATGAATCCCAATTGCACGTTGAGCAGCTCCTGTTAAAGTAGCCAAATCAATCACCAATTCCGGTTTGTATTTTTTAGCATAAGCCAAAGCATCAGCTAAAATCAAACGGCCTTCAGCATCGGTATTTTTTATCTCTACAGTCGTACCATCAAACATGCTAATCACATCATCCGGGACATAAGCATTACCCGATGGACGATTATCTGTTGCCGGAATTAAACCAATAACGTTAATTGGTAATTCATTTTTTGCAATTGTATAAAGTGCTCCAGCCACAGCAGCAGCTCCAGCCATATCACATTTCATATCATTCATATAATCACCCGGTTTGAGGTTTACCCCACCGGTGTCAAAAACAACTCCTTTTCCAACAAAAATGTAGGGATTTTTGTTTTTTGCATTTTCAGGTTTCCATTCAATAATGGTAAAAGTTGGCGGATCTATGCTTCCTTTGTTTACGGCCAATAAGCCGCCCATTTTTAAACTTTCAATTTTCTTTTTATTAAAGACTTCCACCTTAGCTTTTGTTGTAGATAGTAATTGGGTAATTTCTTCTGAAAATTTTTCGGCAGAAAGATAAGCCAAAGGTTCGTTCACAAAAGTTCGGGCAGCTGCATTTCCTTCTACAATTACATCTAGTTCATATACATCCTTGTCAGAAATTTGATCAGAAACCAAATCTATTTTACTCAAGGTATTTTTCTTTTCTTCAAGCTCTTTTGTCTTATATTTCAAAAATTGGTAATTAGCTAAAAGCATACCTTCAGTCAATGCTAAAACCTTATCTTTTTCATTTACAAGATCAATCAAAACCAAATCCTTTAATTTTTGCTTATTGGTTATCTCAACAATTTTAGTCCCATTCCGACGATACTTTTCTAAGCGCTTAAAATGATCCTTTTCTTCTTTTTGCAATAAAACAAAAACCCATTGAGGGAAATGATTGAGAGCAATAATCTCATTCTTATTTTTGATCTCTTGCTTTATATAATTCAATTCTTTTGTATCAAGCATTTTTGCGGGGATATCTTTAACATCCTTAATCAAAAGAAGCAAGTTTGAATTGGTGTCGTATTTTTTAGCTTTACTAATTATCGTACTCATGGTATATATTTTTAAATTTTTGGATGTGTATCTATAAATTTCATAATGGCCTCAGTTGCTCCTCGCATTTCCTCTACATAAGAAATACAAACTTTTGAAGCAGTATTCAGAAAACTTTTATCGTTAAGCAAAGCCTTTGCTTTAATTTCTAATTCTCCTGCATCATTTATTGCAAAAGCACCTCCTCTATTAAGCAAGTCGCGTGCCTCTCTGAATTTCTCAAAATTGAAACCAAATATTACTGGCCTCCCAAAAGTAACAGGTTCCTGGATGTTATGAATCCCAACACCAAAACCGCCACCGATATAACAAATATCAGCATATTGGTAGAGATGTGCTAGTATACCAACTGAATCGATTAGCAAGACCTGAGCATTTTCAATCCTTTCTTCAGTCGCTTCGGAAAATAAAAGAGCCTTGGAACTAAGCTTTTTCAATATTTGTCGAATTCTTTCAACTTTAGTTTCGTGAGGGGCAATGATAAATTTCACCTTGGGATTTTTCTCAATCAAAGGAATTAAAATATTCTCGTCAGAAGGCCACGTACTTCCAGCGATAAATAATTGATTTTTGCCTTTAAATTTCTCGACAAGCGGAAATTTTTGACATTGCTGAGCCAAATCATAAACCCGATCAAAACGAGTATCTCCACTCAAGCAAATATTATATATTCCGATGCTATTTAATAAATCTATGGACGATTCGTTTTGAACAAAGTAATGCGTAATCAATTTCAATTGCTTTCTGAACCAAGCCCCATACCATTTAAAAAAGTATTGATCGGCTCTGAAAATCGATGAAATGAAATATGTTGGACAAGCTTGTTTATTTAGTTCATTAATATAATTAAACCAAAATTCATACTTCACAAAAATGGCTAATTCAGGATGAATAAGCCTTACAAAGCGTTCTGCATTTTTTTGACTATCCAATGGTAAATAAAAAACATGATCTACATGATCGTAATCTTTTCTTATCTCATATCCCGATGGAGAGAAAAATGTCAACACCAATTTATGAACAGGGTATTTTTTTCGAAGGGCTTCTAAAACTGGACGACCTTGTTCAAACTCGCCTAAAGAAGCAGTATGCATCCAAATAACTTTATCATTAGGAAATATCGCTTTTTCAATTTCTTCAAAAACAGTTTTCCGACCGATTATCCACTTCTTGGCTTTCGCATCAAACAATGAGGCAAGCCTGATTGAAAAACCAAAAATTTGAATAAATAGATTGTAAATAAATTTCATGATTGAAAATTAATAAATCTTATTTTAAATGGATTTTAGCAAATTTACGCAATTGATACTGAAAAATAGTTCAATTAAGTTTTATTAAGAACATTTAATTTTGACGGTAAACAAATATCCATAAATTTGTATCGTTAAAAAAATAACAACCACAAACGAATATTAATGAGAAAGATTCAAATGGTTGACCTACAAGGTCAATACCAAAACATTAAAGCTGAAGTTGACAAAGCTATCCATAAAGTTCTTAATTCGTCAAGCTATATTAACGGTCCTGCCGTTCACGAATTTCAAGCAAATCTTGAAAAATATTTAGGTGTAAAGCATGTTATTCCTTGTGCCAACGGTACCGATGCTTTGCAAATTTCGATGATGGCCTTAGGCTTGAAACCAGGTGATGAAGTTATTACAACTTCTTTTACCTTTATTGCTACTGCAGAAGTTATTGCCTTATTAAATCTTACTCCAGTATTGGTTGATGTTGATTCCGAGACTTTCAACATTGATCCTGAAGCCATCAAAAAGGCGATTACCCCAAAAACAAAAGCTATTGTTCCTGTTCACCTTTTCGGACAATGTTCGGATATGGAAGCAATCATGGACATTGCCAAAAAACATGATTTAAAAATCATTGAAGATAACTGCCAAGCTATAGGATCAGATTATATTTTCAAAGATGGTAGTCGTAAAAAGTCAGGTGGAATTGGAGACATTGGATGTACTTCTTTCTTCCCATCAAAAAACCTAGGTGCTTATGGTGACGGTGGAGCAATTTTTACCAATGATGATAAATTGGCAAAACAATGTCGCATCATTGCAAATCATGGCATGACTATTAGATATTACCACGATTTGATTGGAGTAAATTCTCGTTTAGATAGTATTCAAGCTGCTTTATTGGATGTGAAATTAAAACGCTTGGATGAATATTGTGCTGCTCGTAATAAAGCTGCCAATTATTATAATAACGCGTTTAAGAGTCATCCCAATTTGGTAATTCCTACAAAATTTGAACGTTCAACTCACGTTTTCCATCAATATACTTTAGTAACAAAAAATGTGGATCGTAATGCCATGCATGAATTTTTGCAAGCCAAAGGTTTTCCGGCACCTATCTATTATCCTGTGCCATTACATATGCAAAAAGCTTATGTTGATCCACGATACAAAGAAGGAGATTTTCCGGTAACTGAAATGCTTTGCAACGAAGTTATTTCCTTACCTATGCATACCGAATTGGACGAAGAACAATTGGAATTTATCACCAATGCTGTTTTGGAGTTTGTGAATAAATAGCTTAAGTCTAGAAAAAGAAAAGGGGTGCAAACTTAAGCTTGCACCCCTTTTCTTTTTCTAGACTTAATTTATTATGAAGCACAAGTCGCTTCAATCTCTGCTACGGTTTTTGGTATATGTTTACCAAGCACTCTGTATCCGGTTTCTGTAACTAATATATCATCCTCAATACGAATACCACCAAAATCTTTATATTCTTCCACTTTATCAAAATTGATAAATTCAGTATTGGTGCCTTCTTTTTTCCATTGCTCAATCAACTCAGGAATAAAATAGCAACCGGGTTCAACAGTTAGTACAAAGCCGGGTTGTAGTTCACGGCCTAAACGTAAATAAGCCGTTCCAAATTGAGTAGCACGTTTAGTTGTTTCATTGTAACCTACGTTGTTTTCACCTAAACTTTCCATATCATGAACATCCAATCCCATCATATGACCTAAGCCGTGAGGCATAAATAATGTATGTGCACCTGCTTTAACAGCAGCATCTGTATCACCTTTCATAAAGCCTAATTTTTTCAAACCTTTGGCCATTACTTTACAAGCAAGTAAGTGTATCTCTCTGTATTCGATACCCGGCTTAATGGCTTCAATCGCTTTTACATTGGCTTCTAATACAACTTCATAAATTTCTTTCTGACGTTGACTAAATTTTCCTCCGACAGGAGTGGTACGAGTAATGTCACTTGAATAATGCCTAGTGGTTTCGGCACCAGCATCTGCTATCATCATTCTACCTTCAGTTAAGGTGTTTCCATGATAATGGTTGTGTAAAGTTTGTCCATTAATGGTTAAAATAATTGGGAAAGAAACAGGTCCTCCTTGCGATAGGGAAATACCTTCCATTCTTCCTGCAATCTCGCGTTCAACCACACCTGCTTTACACATTTTCATGGCAGTGGTGTGCATATCGTAGGCAATATTTACTGCTTTTTCAATTTCCTCAATTTCATAGT
>JAOZUV010000093.1 GCA_029938505.1 Bacteroidales bacterium
GTCTAATGTATTCGATTCCCGTGATGTTTACTTCTAAGTTTTTATTCTTGGGTTTATTTTATCATATTTTTAATTAAAAAGATTCTGTTTTTTTAGAAAAAAAACTTGCGATTGGGGTTGTAAAGAATAAAGATTTATGATACTATAAAATATGCGGATAAGTTGTTGTTTTCTTTTGTTTTGCTTAGGTTTTATTTTTAACAACCCTTCAGTTTTTGCTGTGGATAGTAATGCTCGTTTATTGCAAGAAACGGAACGACTTAGGCAACAATCTGAGCAGGAAAAAAAGTTTAATAATTTAAAAAATGCGTTTGAAACAGGACGGGAAGAAATCATAGAAGATAAAAAAGTTCAAGCATCCCAAGGTTCGTGTTTTGTTGTTAATGAGTTCGAGATTGAGGGGGCTACGAAACTTTCTGAATCTGCAAAAAATAAATTTTTTAAAGAATATAAAAAAACATGTGTTTCGGTTGGAACTTTAGATATTTTTATTCGCAAATTGACTCAATGGTATGTCAAAAAAGGTTTTGTGACTGCTCGAGTTTATATCCCAAAACAAAATCTTAAATCGGGGACTCTACGACTTTTAGTTGTTGAAGGAAAAGTTGAAAAAATAATTTTAAATAATGATACCTCTTCCGATCGCAGGCGAGTTTGGTCTGCTGTTCCGATTAAAATTGGAAATAGTTTATTGCTAAAAGAAGTTGAACGAGGGGTGGAGCATTTAAAACATCCGCAATCTGCTGAAGCGACGATGAGTATTGAGCCTGGGACAAAATCAGGGCAGTCTATTTTGCGATTCAAGACAGTGGATAGAAAAGCACATCGCTTATCTTTAGGTTATGATAATTTAGGTCAAGAAAGCACGGGCGAAAACCGAGTAAAAATTCAAGGTGGATTTGATAATTTGCTTTCCTTAAATGAGATGATTTCTGCTCTTGTTTTGTCTAATCATGATTTCTGGAATAATGATCGTGGCTCACAAGTTTATATGTTTTCTTATACTATGCCATTGCGAATGTGGCGAGTAAATATGTCTCTCACACATACTGAATATAACACAACTTCGACAGGTTCTTTTGGGTTAGAATTAAAAACTTCTGGCGAAAGTAATAAGATTAAATTTGACTTAGAGCGTCGTTTGATTAAGACTCATAAAACACAATTGGACTTTACAACTGGGCTTTCTTATTACGACACAAATTCATATTTATTTGATGTTTTAAATCCTGCGAGCACTTATGATCTTTCTAATTTATGGGTTGGGGTGAAACTGGATTTTGCTTGGAATAAATCATATTTTATGACTCACTTAAAATACACAAAAGGTGTGGCAATGTTTGGTGCTAATGAAGACGAAAATGATATTGGGATTGATGTTCCACACGCTCAATTTGATAAATATACATTATCTTTAACAGGAATGAGAACTTGGAAAACGGGTGATCAAAGTGCTCTTCGTTTGACTTCAAATGCAATGGCTCAATATAGTCCTGATACACTTTATAGTGCAGAAAATATTATCATTGGAGACAGATATTCAGTTCGTGGATTTAAGACAGATAGTGGCTATGGAAACTCAGGATTTTATATTCAAAATGATTTAGCTTTTGATATGATGAATAATGTTGGTGATAGCTGGTGGGTGCAACCTTTTAAGCATATTCAACCGTTTGTTGGGCTGGATGGAGGGTCGGTTAAAAACTTCAATGGAACAGATAAATTAGTGGGTTGGGCTGTCGGAATTAAAAGTATTCATAATCGATTTAATGCAGAACTAAGTTATAGTGGATCGATAGAAGCTCCTGAAAATTTTAAGAAAGAACACGTTGTTTATTTAACAATTACAGCTAATGTTTTTTGATGTTTTTTTTACAGTCTCGTCATTGCGAGCCGTTTCACGAAGTGAGTGAAGTAATTTCAACCTAGATTCGTCATTGCGAGAATTTTTATGAAATAAAAATCGTGGCAATCTCATGATGGAGAAATCAACTCGTGGGATTGCTGCACTTTGCTATCGCAAAAGAGGTTCGCAATGACGAGTTTGTGAGGGGGGTAAAAAAGTTTATAACAAAAAAATACCTAATTTATTAGGTTAACATAAAGGATAAAAGATGAAAAAGATATTTGTATATTTAATTTCATGGATGGTGATGTTTCAGCCAATTTTATTACAGGCTCAAATTGTTGTAGAACCTAGTGCTGGTAATCAACCATTATTAGATACTGCTCCAAATGGAGTTCCTATTGTGAACATTATTGCTCCTTCTGGTGCTGGGGTTTCAGTGAATCAATTTACCGATTTTAATGTTGGGACTGAAGGTGTAATTATTAACAATGGAGAGACGACAGGAGTATCTCAATTGGGTGGTGCAATTTATCAAAATCCACTTTTTCAAGGTGGAGCTGGAGCTACAACAATCCTGAATTGGACGACGGGAACGAACCGTTCCCAGCTAAATGGTTTTACGGAAATTTTCGGTCGTCGAGCAAACTATATCATGGCAAATCCAAATGGAATTACATGTAATGGTTGTGGTTTTATAAACACTCCACGTGTGAGTTTAACGACGGGAAATCCACTACTTTCAGGAGGGCAAATCACAGGTTTTGATGTCAAAAATGGAGATGTGGAAATTACTGGCGAAGGACTAAATGCATCTGAAATAGATTATTTTGAAATCATTTCTCGCACTGCAAAAATCACGGGGCAAATCAATGCCAAGGATTTAAAAGTTGTCGCAGGACAAAATAAATATGACTATCAAACAAAAGAAATCACTGCTCAAAATGACGGTTCAGCAAAACCTGTTGTGGCGATAGATGTTTCTAATTTAGGATCAATTTATGCAGGACGAATTGCAATGGTTTCTACTGAAGATGGAGTTGGGGTAAAATCAGAAGCAGATATGATCGCAAACGCCGGCGATGTCGAAATCAACTCTAATGGCGATATTGAGTATAAAACTATTTCTTCAGCAGAAAATATTAAAATTTCAGCACGAAATAAAGTCATTCAAACTGAACGAGCTAGTGCAGATGGAAACATAGAAATATCTGCAAAAGAAATTGAAATTCAAAAGAATGATTCTATTGCAATGATAGACGGAAATATCTATGCGGGAGAAAATTTAATAATGACTGCAACAGAAGATATTACAAATAATGGTGAAGTTTTTTCCGAAGCTGATGCTACTATTACAACAAATGGATTATTAACTAATAATGGTGGAATCTCATCTTTAAGTGCTTTAACAATTAATGCAGGAGCTATTGATAATACAGAGAATGCTTTATTGTTTTCAAAAACTGATATGAATTTTACTGCTGATCAAATTACGAATACCAAAGGAAATATCTACAGCAATGGTAACATGCTGATAACTGCCCGCACAGGCACGAGCGATGGAGAAATTTATAATTTTGCAGGATGGATTAAAGCTAATCAAAATATGACCTTAAATTCAGATACTTTACAAAACATTGGAGAAGATAGTGGTAGTTATACCGTTTATTGGGAAAATCTTCGTGGGTGGCCAGCTTATGGAACTGGTTGGGCTTTGACGGATATTCAAAGAACAACTCCAGAAATAACGACGACACCTGCTATTATTGAATCAGGACACGACATGCATTTAGTTAATAACACAATGTTAAATCAGAGCTCAGATATTGTCGCGGCAAATAATTTAAATATTGAATCAACATTGATTCAAAACATGCGTTCACATCAAGTTGCAACCCTTCGTCGACATTGGGTTTTGCAAGGTCGTGACAAATGGGGTAGCCAAGAATGGGCTCATTCTTATCCTTCTTTTCAAGCCAATGTTTACTCGGACACACCTGCACAAATTATTGCAGGAAATAATCTTTATCTTTTAGATGGAGCTACAATTGAAGAAGATCAATCTGATAGACTTTCAAAAACTTTTCACACCGACAGTCCAACCTTAGATTTATCTAGTAATTTAATTGCATTAAATACAGATGGTAATTTTGAAGTTATTCCAATTGATGGACGAATTTTTCAAGTCGTAGATGGTAAAAAATATTTAGTTGAAACTAATAATTTATATGCAAATACTTTTGAATTAATGAATTCGCAATACTTTTTAGATCGAATGGGAATGGGAGATAAAGTGCAGGATCGACTATTTTTAGGAGATGCATATTACGAGTCAGAACTAATAGCAAAACAAGTTCGAGAAGATCGTGGAGAACTTTTTGTTGCTGGAACAAATGCTCAGAACCAACGAGAAATCCTTTGGAATAATACTGCACTTGTCGCGGATGAAATCCAACTTGCATTAGGTGTTGAACTCACTTTTGATCAAGTTGCACAACTACGATCTCCAATTGTTTGGTATGTTGAAGAGGTTGTAGATTTAGGAAATGGGCGAACAGAAACTGCTCTTGTTCCACGAGTTTATTACCCAATCGAAGGGACTGATACTAGCAAGATTGTCGGTGGAATTTTACGCGGAAAAAATGTGCAAATAACTTCAACACGAGATGTAAATTCAAGTGGAAAAATTTCAGCAGAAAATAATATAGACATTTCTGCGAAAAACATTAACGGACAAGGACTTGATTTAGATGCTAAAGATATTGCTCTAACGACAACGGAAGATGTGAATTTAAATGCACTAATTGGATCATCAAAAACGACTGGCGGTGGAGTTATTTCCAAGCTGGCAAACAAAGGAAAAATTATCGCAGAAAATTTAAATATAAACACAGATGGTAATGCAATTATTTCTGGAACAGATGTAGATGTTTCTGAAAATGCAGAAATCATAGCTGAAAAAAATGTTACAATTGGTTCGAATCAAATCCATAATTTAACTCAATCTGGAGTTCGTGGATCAGATAATTATATGTATGAAGAAAGTGCCGAAAATGTTGGCTCAAATGTGAATGTCGGAAAAAATTTAACTATTGCTGGAAACAATATAAATGTCGTTGGCTCGAAAATAAATGCAGGCGAAACCGTAGATTTAGATGCTACTGAAAATATAAATGTTGTTGCTTCGCGAGACACAGATATTAAAGAAATGGCGTATGCAAATGAAGGTAATTTTTCATCAACTACACACAAAGAAATTCATATAAAAAACACTCATAACCTTGCCGGAATTTCTGGAAAAAATGTGAACTTAAATTCAGAAAATGATACGAATATAATCGGAGGAGAAATCTCCGCGGATGAAAACCTAACCGTTGATGCAAAAGGAAACATTAACACCGCAGGAGTAAAAGATTCTCAATACGATATGGTTTATCACATGGAATCTGACTTTGATGCAGTCGGGGCTTTAGCAACTGTGGCAGGTGCTGCATTGACTGGTCCAAGTGGAATGCAAGGTGGATTTGATTTAGCAAAAGATGCTGAAAAAGGATATGCCGATGCGAACACAAAATACGATGAGACTGTGATAAATAGCATGCTTTCTTCTGGAAATAATTTGTCATTAATCAGTGCGAATGATGCTACTTTTGTGAGCACTGATTTGCTCTCAGATGGTCTGACAACAGTAGATGCAACAGGGGATATTTTAGTCGGAACTATGTCGGAAGAACATATGTCTGAGCATTCTCGCACAGAGTTTGGAGGTGATATAGTTGGCTCGTTTGTCGGTGGAGCTATGACTGGTGTTGCCGCGAATCTCAATCATATGGTAGCAGGTGGAAATATACTTGGTAATAGTGATCCGATGGCTAAAATTATTCATGAAAAAGTTGGTGAAGATTTATTAAATTCTATTGGTGAATTAACCGATACGATCGATAATTCAGCACGACAAGCTACTCGTGCAGAGACAACAGATTCCATGCGAATTGATACAGTATTGCAAAAAGAATCTAATATCTTAACTGAAAATTTAGAAACAATTTCTGGAAATAATACTTCAATTCTCGGCTCAAATGTAGTTGTAAATCAAAACGCGGATATTCAAACAGGTGGAGATTTAATTGTCGGTGGAGTTCAAGAAACTAGTTCAAAAACAGAAATTCACGAAGAACTTTCTTTCGATAATGTAGATTTTTCACACACAAATTCTAGCGCGAGCGTTCACCTAACTCAGAAAAAAGAAAAATCAGAACATACCGAAACTTCGTCTACTAATAAAGGATCAAATATCCAAGTTGGAGGAGATTTTTCAGCAACTTCCGATAAAGGAATTACTATCCAAGGATCAGAAATTTCCGCAAACGAAAATGTGAATTTGAATGCCGAAAACGATGTCCAAATCCTAGCAGGACAAAACACATTCACAACATCCGACTCATACTCAAACATCTCAAATACAACAACAGGAACAGTCGGAAACGCAATCGTCGGAGCCGTCGACACCGCCTACCAAACAGCCGAAGGATTCGATGGTTGGGAAGACACCTCCTCTTCACATATCAATAACACCGCTAGAACTTTACAGGCAACTTTAGATACATTCGCAATTTCTCAAGCTCTTGCTAGTGCTGGATCAGCAACAACATCCCTTGGAACTCTTGGATTTTATGCCTCTGGATCAATGACACAAACTGAAGAAAAATCAACATCCTTTACAGAACAAACTCAAGCAGTTGATGCAATGATTTTCGGTAATAATATAAATGTTAATGCAGGTGAGACAGCTCAGGTTAAAGGTTCAATAGTTGTGGCGGAAAATGATATAAATATAAATGCAAAAGATATAGTTATTGAAAGCGATCAAGATAAATTTGAAAGTGGTTCTAAATCATCAACTAAATCTTTAACTACAACAATTTCAACAACTGGAATTGCTTTGCCGACTTGGTCAGAGAGCACTTCTGAGAGTTCGACGATTAACACCAGCCAGCATCATTCAGGGATTCAAGCAGGCGGTTCATTAAATACTAATTCGACAAATGACACGAAAATTGCAGGAGCGAATTTAGAAGCGGAAGATGTAAATATAACTACTGGCGGAGATTTAAATGTTGAAAGTCGTCAGGATATTACGACTGCTCATAGTGAATCGCAATCAATCTCAGTCGGAAATAATATGGGATTTTCAGTTTCGGAAAGTAATGAAAACACCGCTTGGACGAATCAAATTACGACTATTGACGGGCAGAATCTTACGATAAATACTAATGATTTGAATCTAACAGGAGCGGTGATTGACGGGGAAAATGCAACCATAAATGCTGATAAAATTATCGCAACAGATTTAGTCGATCACTCGTATTCCGACAATGCATCGGTGAGTGTGGGAGCAAATATCGGAGGAAGCATCGCTAGTTTTGGAGACACTCCACCTGAAAATCCAAGTAATGATCCGAACATGATTTCTACTGTTGACCTTGGATTCGGAAAAGGATATCATGATAAAGAAGGAATTACAAAAGCTACAATTTCTGAAAATGCAACTATAAACGCAGAAGTTGAAGGAGACCTAAACCGAGACACAAACAATGTCCAAATAATAACAAAAGACGAGTCAGACCAAATAGATGCTGA
>JAOZUV010000094.1 GCA_029938505.1 Bacteroidales bacterium
AGCCATGAAATTGCTTCTCCTTCACGATCCTCATCCGATGCTAACCAAATCATCTCAGCTTCTTTAGCTAATTTCTTTAGCTCAGCAACCACTTTCTTTTTATCTGCCGAAATTTCATAATTAGGAACAAAATCATTCTCTATATCCACCCCTAAATTTTTCTTCGAAAGATCCATTACGTGTCCAAAACTGGATTTCACTAAAAACTCTTTTCCAAGAAACCCTTCTATTGTTTTTGCCTTTGCAGGTGACTCAACAATTACCAAATTTTTTGCCATCTTCGCTCCTTATTATTAATATGTTTAATTCCAATTGTGCTGCAAAAGTATATTTTTTTTTAAACTTAAAATAAAAACAATTTTTAATAAAACTAAAATACACTATTAAAATTTGTTTACTTTTGCCCACCTAATTAAAATCTAAACCTTTGATATCGAATAGATTTAATGAAGGTTTAAAGGGGAATATTATGACTGATAAAACTACAAAAAAATTATATATAGAAACTTATGGTTGCCAGATGAATTTCTCAGACTCAGAAATTGTAGGCTCCATTATGTCAGAGAATAACTACAAAACAACCACAGAGATTTCGAAAGCTGACCTAATTTTTATTAATACTTGTTCAATTCGAGATAATGCTGAACAACGTGTTCGCAAGCGTTTAAAAGAATTAAATGCGTTTAAGAAAAAGAATCCTGATGTACGCATTGGGGTCATCGGGTGCATGGCTGAACGTCTAAAAGAAAAACTTTTGGAAGAAGAGCAAAGTGTTGATATTATTGTTGGTCCAGATGCTTATAGAGATTTACCTCAATTAATAACCACTATTGAAAGTGGTCAAAAAGCGATAAATGTTATCCTTTCTGAAGAGGAAACTTATGCTGATATTACACCTGTTCGATTAGGGGAAAATAAGATTTCAGCATTTATTTCAATTATGCGTGGTTGTCAAAATTTTTGTTCTTATTGTGTTGTTCCTTATACACGAGGAAAAGAAAGGAGCCGAAAACCTGAAACCATTATCAATGAAGCCCGTGATTTATTTGAAAAAGGATATAAGGAAGTTACTCTGTTGGGTCAAAATGTAAACTCATATAAATGGGATGACGAAAATAAAGCTGATTTTTCTGAATTATTGGAACAAGTGGCTTTAATCAGTCCTTTACTTAGAGTTCGTTTTGCCACTTCACACCCTAAAGACATTTCGGATAAACTTATTCAAACAATAGCGAAATACAATAATATCTGTAATTCGATTCATCTTCCAGTACAATCAGGAAGTACTAGGGTTTTAAAAAAGATGAATCGTAAATACGATAGAGAATGGTATCTAGAACGTATTTCTACCATCAAAAAATTCATTCCTGACTGTGCTATTTCAACTGATATTATAAGTGGTTTTTGCACCGAAACAGAAGAAGACCATCAAGACACTCTATCAGTTATGAAAACTGTTGGCTACGATTATGCCTTTATGTTTAAATATTCGGAACGACCTGATACCACGGCTGCGAAAAAATTTGAGGATGATGTCTCCGAAGAAACTAAAAGTCGTCGTTTAACTGAAATTATCAATCTTCAACGAAATCTTTCACATGAAAGTAATATTCGTGATATTGGTAAAACTTTTGAAATTTTAGTTGAAGGAATCTCTAAAAAATCAAACGAACAATTATTTGGTAGAAACAGCCAAAACAAAGTAGCTGTATTTCCTAAAAAAAAATTCAAAATCGGGGATTATGTAAACGTAAAAATTAATAGCTGTACCACAGCTACGCTAATTGGGAAGTCAATTTCTGATATTTAAGAGTCATTAGATTAAAATTTGTTATCCATGACAATATTTAATTTTTTAATCTTTTCTGGTAAAATTACAATTTATTTGAAGAACTGTTTTTTGTGTGAACAAGCAAAAAACATAACCATTAAGCAACATTAAAGGCTAAACATCAGAAAGTGCAGATGTCAAATTATCAAATTTATGATGATAGTCCTCTACGGATCGACGAATAATTTCATGAGCTTCATCAATTCCAAAAGTGTGAGTAATTTCAACATCCCGAGGATTACCTGGAAGATCTTTATATGTTAAAAAATAATGTTTTAGCCGATCTATAACTAAAGAAGGGCAATCGCTGATATCCTTATAATTTCCATAAACTGCATCATTGTTAAGTACTGCAATAATTTTATCATCTGATTGGTTTCCATCAATCATTCGAAATCCACCTATTGGTCGAGCTCTAACCAAAATATCACCATGAACAATTTGTTTTTCAGTTAAAACACAAATATCAATTGGATCAAGGTCTCCTTCAATATCATCTCGGCCCGTTTTCTCTCTGCAAAACTCAGCTACCTTCTTAGCACTAAAGGTTTGTGGTATAAATCCATAAAGAGCTGGAACAGTATTCGAATACTTCTGAGGACGATCAATACGAAGATACCCACTAACTTTATCAACTTCGTATTTTACCGTATCTGTAGTAACCATTTCAATGAAACAGGTTAAAATCTCTGGGACTTCTTTTCCAATATCAATTCCGTGCCATGGGTGAGATTTATATCTTAGCCCCATCAATCGTCCTATGGGATCCATTAGTTTATTAGACATTTTAATGTATTTTAGTTTCCGCAAAACTACTATATAAATTAAAGGCAAATAACAAATTACATACAATATTTTTTATAAAATGATATTTAAAGTAATTTGCTAAGCAAACTTAAATTTTACTATTTTTGTTTAATAATTCCGCTATTCATAACCTTTATAAACAAAGTTCTGCCTAATGAAGCAAATAAATAAAATCAATTTTATATTCCCAATAATACTTATAATTATTTTTTCATCCTGTGTTTCACAAAAGAGAATGATCTACCTGCAAAACAAACAAGAATCAATTGCTAAAAACGAATTTGTGAATGAACGCAAGGAAGATTATAAAGTTCAACCAGGCGATAATTTGTATATCAATATTACATCAATTGACGAGAAGACAACGGCTCTTTTTAATAAAAACATGGGTACTATGAGTGGTATTGCTGCATATTTAAATAGTTATACCATTGATGATGACGGAACGATTGATTTTCCACTTACAGGGAAAATTTATATTCATAATATGACCATAGAGGAGGTTAAGGCTGAAATTCAAAAAGTAATGAATGAATATATAAAGGAAACTATTATCATAGTAAAGCTTTTAAATTTTAATATTACAATGCTTGGGGAAGTTAACGGACCAGGGCAATACAAAGTATACCAAGATGAGATTAATTTATTTGAGGCATTGGCCATGGCAGGCGATATGAGTGAGTTTGCTAACAGAAATAATATAAAGCTAATTCGTCAAACTAAACAAGGAGCAATTATCCACACTTTAGATCTTACGGATCAAAACATTCTGGAATCTGATTTTTACTATTTAATGCCCAATGATATTATTTATGCAGAACCTCTTAAAGGAAAACAATTTGCTTTTACTGACTTTCCATATGGACTGATGTTTTCAACAATTACGTTTATTCTAGTGTTATTCCGTTAATTTTAATTAAATCAATTTTTTGTTATAAAATATGGACGATTTTAACAATATATATCAAGAAGAAAATATTGATATTAAGGCAATTATTGCAAAGTTTTTAAGCTATTGGCATTTATTTGTTTTAACCATTACTATCGCTTTAATCATTGCTTTTCTATTCAATAAATACACACTCCCAATTTATCAGGTTTCAACAACCGTATTGTTAGAAGATAACAAAAGTCTTGACGCACAAGGATTGGTTGGACTTGCCATATTGGGGGGGCAAAAAAAGAATTTAGTAAATGAAATTGCTATATTAAAATCTGAATCACTTACATACAGAACGCTTAGACAATTGGATTTTTTTGTATCTTATTTTCAAACAGAGGGTTTTATCACAAAGGAGCTATATCAAAATTCGCCCATCATTATTGATTTTGATGAAAATCACCCCCAATTAGTACACTCAAATTTTAATATCAAAATTTTATCTGATACTGAATATAAAATACATATTGAAGAAGATGAAAAATCATCCTATCTGTTTTCGACTGATAAAATCATGCAGTCTCAACAAAATATTTCTTATTCAGAGATTCATAAATTTGGAGAATTAATCATTCATCCCCTTTTTAAATTTAAAATATCCCTTAATTCAAATTTTACATTTTCTGAAAACAAGAAAAATGACCTCTATTTTAATTTCAATACATTAAGATATTTATTTGGCCAATTCAGAAATCTTAATATTGGAGCCATTAACACTAGATCATCCATTTTATCTTTAGTATTAAAAGGGGAAAATATTCAAAAATCTATAAATTTTTTAAATCAATTAACCCATGAATACATTGAACAAGGGTTAGAAATTAAAAATGAAGTAGCTGTTAATACTATCAATTTTATTAATGCAGAATTGTATAGTATCTCTGATTCACTAACCATTACAGAAAAAGATTTACAGGATTTCCAAATAACGAATCAAACAATGAATGTTGATTCTCAGGCAGAACAGGTATTTATTTATATAAGGCAACTAGAAATTGAAAAAGCAGATTTGTTAATTAAATTGAAATATTATAAAAGTATTAAAGAGTATTTATTAGAGAATAATGCTGTTGAGGATATTGTTGTTCTTTCATCCATTGGAATTGAAGATCCCTTTTTAAATAATTTAGTTAAAGAACTAACGCAGCTTTTTAATACGCGCAGTGAACTATTGTATAGCTCAACGGAAAAAAGTCCACAAGTATTAAGTCTTACTCGCCAAATCATAAACAGTAAGAATGCATTAATTGAAAATATTAATAATATTGCAACAACTTCAAATATTGCAATTGATAATCTCAATAAACAAATTGATGATCTCTCACAAAGAGTTGATTATTTACCCAAAGCTCAAAGACAATTATTTAATATTGAGCGAAAATTTAAGTTAAATGATGCTATTTATACTAACCTGCTTCAAAAACTTTTTGAGGCCCAAATAAAAAAAGCATCGAACCGACCAGATAATACTATTATTGATATGGCAAGTAGTTCAAAAGCTATCTCAATTTATCCTAAAAAGAGATCTAACTTTATAATTGCATTCCTTATTGGATTATTAATCCCCATAGTATATGTATTAGGAAAGGATTTTTTTAATAATAAAATCATTGAACGAAAAGATGTTGAAAACACAACCAAGCTTCCAATTGTAGGACACATATTGCATAATAATAAAGACACAGAACTTGTTGTTGCCAAAACGCCAAAATCTTCTATCACCGAATCATTCAGATCCATCCGTACAAATATTCAATATTTGGCAAAAGGGAAAGAGAAGCAAATTATTATGGTGACATCAGATATGGCTAGTGCTGGAAAAACCTTTATAGCCATGAATCTGGGGTCAATTTTTGCTCAATACGATAAAAAAGCAATATTATTAGGTTTCGATCTTAGAAAACCAAAAATTTATCAGGATTTTAAACTCTCTAACTCCATCGGTTTAAGTACGTATTATATCAATAAAAATTCAGTTGAAGAGATTATTCAAAAATCCACACTTGATAATCTAGATATTATCATGGCGGGTCCAGTTCCTCCTAATCCAGCAGAATTAATTGCCTCTACAAAAACCAAAGAACTTTTTGAAGAATTACAAAAAACATATGACTACATTATTATTGATACTCCTCCTCTGGGATTAGTAACAGATGCATTTCTTCTAATGGAGCATGCTAATGTAAACTTATTTATAGTTAGACAACACCATACAGTTAAAAAAGTATTTGAATCCATTATTAAAGATATTGAACAAAAAGAATTTCCAAATTTTAGCATTTTAATTAATGATGTTAAATTACAAAAAGGTTCTTATGGATACGGCTATGGATATGGTTATGGCTATGGATACGGATATGGTTACGGCCAAGGTTATGGCTACGGTCAGGGCTATTATACAGATGATAGTGAAAATGAAAAGAAATCCTTACTGAAAAGATTTTTTTCCAGATCATAACAAATAATATTCTATATCAACTGATTAGGATCATTAACGCCTAATTTCTAACACCCTAAGTGATTTACATTCTTCTATTGACATTTAGAAAAATATTGAGTAAGTTTGTTACTCAATATTGTTTATGCTAGGCACATTAATAACTTCTAAAACGCGCATTAAGTTATTGCTCAAATTCTTTTTAAATAGCAATTCTAATGCTTATTTAAGAAATCTTGAATCAGAATTTGGGGAATCTACCAATGCCATCCGAGTAGAACTAATACGTTTCGAAAAAGCAGGGCTATTAAAATCCTGGTATAAAGGAAATAAAAAATTATTTAGCGCAAACACTGATCATCCACTCTTCTCAGCTATTCACAATTTAATTTTAAAACAAATTGGGTTCGATAAAATCATCGATACTATTATTGAAAAATTGGGAAAGGTTAAGAGTGTTTTTGTTGTTGGTGATTTTGCAAATGGTATCGATACAAACATTATTGATTTAATCTTTATAGGAGATCACATTAATCAGAATTATTTGGCTGAATTGGTCATAAAAGCGGAAAAGCTAATAAAACGTCGAATTCGTTATTTAGTTTATTCTGTTGAAGATTTTGAAAATTATAAAAAAGAATATAAGGGTGTAGATCCACTATTATTGTGGAAAGAGTAATTGAGTGAACAGTCAACAGTGAAAAAAGCTGTTGACTGTTATAACTAATGAATATTAGTAATTAGCCCAAATGGGACTGAGGAGGCGAAGCTATGTCCTGAAGACAGTGAATAGTGAACAGATAAAAGAAAATGGATCATAAAGAATTGGAAGTATGGAAAAAATCAATACCACTCGTTAAAGAAATTTATGAGTTGACACAAAATTTTCCAGATTCAGAAAAATATGGTCTGGTCTCACAGATGAGACGATGTGCTGTGTCAATACCATCAAACATTGCTGAAGGATCCGGTCGAAATTCTGATAAAGAATTTATTCAATTTTTATATTACGCTCTTGGATCAATTGCCGAACTAGAAACCCAATTAATAATATCCAAAGAATTAAAATACTTATCATCAGATACAATAACAACTAAACTCATTGAAGTTAGAAAAATATTAACCGGCTTAATCAAATACCTAAAGACAAAATGAGCCCTTCACAGTTGACTGTTCACTCTTCACTCAATCATGAAAAATTCAGAAAAACAAAACATAAAACCAAATACTAGCAAACTTCTTTACTTTTGGTACGCCCTTTACACCCGTTCTCGTCAGGAAAAAAAGGTTTATCAGGAACTAACTAACAAAAATATTGATGCCTATTTACCTCTTGAAATAAAGATAAAGCAATGGAGTGACCGTAAAAAAAAGGTTGAAGAACCTATGATACGTTCATATGTATTTGTAAAAAGTAGTGAAAAAGAATATTACGATATTTTAAAT
>JAOZUV010000095.1 GCA_029938505.1 Bacteroidales bacterium
TTAGTTTGCGGTTTAAAAAACTGAGTTTGATGGACTATTTTGTGATGCCTACCCATAATAATATTGGAGCTTTAGATTATTCTAAATTGAAATTTCCATTGACGATTCGCAAGTGGGAAGAAGGAGATGTATTTTGTCCTTTGGGAAGTAAATTCAAAAAAAAGCTGAGTAATTTCTTTATTGATCGAAAATTTAATCTTTTCGAAAAAGAAGATACTTTCTTGTTATGCTCAGGCGATGATATTGTGTGGATTATTGGACATCAATTAGATGACCGTTATAAGATTACAGATAAGACTAAAGTAATATACTGGGTTGAATTGATATAAGACATTTATAAATTCAGTTAGGTCGATAAATTGGTTAAAAAACAGTTAAAAATACATATCTATATAAATATATTTTAACCTTATTGTAAATTTGAAGTCCAACTAATTTAATTAAAAAAAGAAGATGAAAATTTTGAAGAATTTTATTTTAGGTTTCCTTTTATTGTTTAGTCAATTAGGAATGTCTCAGGTGTTAGAACCCGTAACTTGGTCGTTTAGTACGAACGATTTAGGCAATAATGAATATGAGTTGGTTTTTACCGCAGATATTGATGAGCCTTGGCATTTGTATTCTCAAAAAATTGAGATGCAACCCCCAGCCACATTGTTTGTATTCGCTGAAAACGAAAATGTTGAATTTATTGGGAAAGTAATCGAAACCGAATCGGTAGAGATGTATGATCCTAATTTTGACATGATGATTCGTTATTTCTCTCATAAAGCAGTTTTTACTCAAAAAATTAAATTACTCAATGCTAATTCTGCAACTATCAAAGGAATTGTGGAATTCATGAGTTGTGACGATACTAAATGTTTGCCTCCAACCGAATTGGATTATCAATTTGTAATTGGTGAACAACAAGTTGTAGCTAAAGCTGAAGTTGAAGAACCTACAACTACCACTGATGATGATGCAGATAATAATTCATTAATTGTTTTCTTCTTTATTGCGTTTGGAGCTGGTTTGCTGGGATTGTTAACGCCTTGTGTTTATCCCATGATTCCTATGACTGTTACTTTTTTTATGAATAGTAGTGGTGGAAATAAAGTAAAAAGTAGAACCAATGCGATTGTTTTCGGATTATCAATTATTCTTATTTATACGTTGATTGGTGTACTTGTTACGGTGCTTTTCGGAGCAGATTCAATAAAAATGGTGAGTAGTCACTGGATTACAAATACTATATTCTTCTTATTATTCACATTCTTTGCAGCCTCATTTTTTGGAATGTTTGAGTTGGTATTGCCTGCTTCATTAACAAACAAATCAGATAAGCAAGTTGATAAAGGTGGTTTAATTGGGTCATTTTTTATGGCGCTAACCTTGGTGCTTGTATCGTTTTCATGTACTGCACCATTTGTGGGTGGTATTTTGGTAGAAGCTGCAACAGGTAGCTTTATCAAACCTATTGTTGGAATGTTTGGATTCTCATTAGCCTTTGCATTACTATTTACCTTCTTAGCTTTCTTCCCAAGTTTATTGAGTAAATTACCTCAGTCGGGTGGTTGGTTAAACTCAGTTAAAGTAGTGTTAGGATTTATTATACTTGCTTTAGGAACCAAATTTTTATTGGTACCAAATCAAGCATTAGGATGGGATATTAGCCGTGAATTCTTTATCGCTATCTGGATCGTTTTATTCACTTTAATGGGATTTTATTTATTAGGAAAAATTAAATTCTCACACGATAGCCCTGTGAATTTTATCAGTGTACCTAGATTGGCCTTAGTCGTGGCTACTTTCACATTTGTAGTATATCTTATTCCTGGTTTAATAGGTGCTCCTTTAAAAGCCGTTTCGGGATTTTTACCTGTTGAATCTTCATTTGATTTGGTTGAATTAATTGGTCAGAGAAGTGGTGGGTCAACAATGGCTAATCCAAAATCAGAAATTTGTGAAGCACCAAAATATGGTGATATCTTACATTTACCTCACGGATTGCAAGGCTATTTTGATTATAAGCAAGGAATGGCTTGTGCCAAGAAATTGAATAAACCTGTGATGCTTGATTTTAAAGGTCACTCTTGTACTAATTGTAAGGTGATGGAAAAAAATGTATGGTCTGATCCAGCCGTTTTAAAACGCCTAAGTGAAGATTATGTAATCATTGCTTTGTATGTGGATGATCGCACAAAATTACCCGAATCAGAATGGGTAACCTCTGCTCGTGATGGTAAAGTAAAGAATACTATTGGTAAGAAAAATGCCGATCTTCAGATTAATATGTATGGTGTAAATGCACAACCTTATTATGTTTTGGTTGATCATGAGGGAAATAGTTTAGTTTCTCCGCGTGCCTTTGATTTGGATGTTGATGAGTATGTTGAATTTCTTGACAAAGGATTGGAAGAATTCAAAAAAAGATAATCTGAATAATATTGGAAGGACGACATCCCCAGTGGGGATGTCGTCCTTTTATTTTAATAAGTTTTCTACATAATCAGCAATTGCCAAAGAGGCTGTTAAACCAGGTGATTCAATACCGATAAGATTCACAAAACCTGCAAATCCTTGATCACTTTCCTCTTTGATATAAAAATCAGTAACGGGCTCTCCCTGCTTCTGAGTTTTAGCCCTGATTCCAGCCATTTCCGGACTCAAATCATTCATTTCTAACCATGGAAGAAATCTCTTCACAGATTGGTAAAAAACTTTTTGACAATCAGGATCAACTTTATAATCATACTCATTATTATCGAGGTATTTTATATCTGGACCCAGTTTAGCTCCTCTACTTAAATCAATAGTTACGTGTATCCCCAGAGCTTCCATATTGGGGTCAGGAACGGGATAAACCAATCGATTCAATAATCTGTTTTTAGGTGAATTTATTTTAAAATATTGACCTTTACAGAAATTAATTTTCAAGTTTTCATCTTGCATTCCCAACATATTTGAAATTAAATCAGATTCTAGTCCGGCTGCATTAATAATGCGTTTACTTGTAAAACTAAAAGTAGACCCATCTACTTCTTTCAGCTGAATTTGATATCCCCCTTGAATCTTAGAAATAGCAGTAACTTCTGTGTGATAAACCATTTGAGCTTGATTATTCACTGCAAAAGTTTCTAATTGTTTCATGAACGAATGAGATTCAATAATGCCTGTGGATGGAGAAAATAAGGCCTTAGTAGCTTTGATATTGGGTTCTAATTCTTGGATCTCTTTTTGATTTAAAAAACGTAAATCATCAACTCCATTGTTGATTGCTTTTTGTTTGATGTCATCCAAAACAGGTTCTTCTGCAGCATTCGTGGCAACGATAAGTTTCCCGCAATTACGATAAGGAATTTCGTATTTATCGCAAAAATCATAAAGCTTCTTTTTACCCTCCACACAAAGTTTTGCCTTTAAACTTCCATTTATATAATATATTCCGGCATGGATAACTTCACTATTCCGACTAGAGGTTTCTTGACCAAATAAATGATGTTTTTCGATGACAAAAACACTGGAATATTTAAGGGAGAGTTTAGCGGCAATGGCGAGTCCTACAACTCCTGCTCCTATGATAGTTAAGTCGGAATCAAACATAAATTTAAAATGTTGAATAAAGATAAGAAAAGAAGATAATTATTAGAAAAAAGTTTAATTGATTACTGGTTTAATTTGTTTTTAGGGCTTCTATAAATTTGGATGCAGCTTTCTTTCCATGCATGCCATCCAGCTCATCAAACATTATTTTATTATATTTTTGGCGTTGTGGTGATTTTTCCTGTGGATTTTTTAGGGCATGTTTAATCGTTTTTTTGAGCACCGAAAAATCATCAATTTGAAAAGATACTTCTTTGATAAGTTTGGTAATATGGGGAGTTAGCCTTTCCGATTCTTTAACTGAAAATGTAATTATAGGTTTATCTAATGCACAAAATTCAGCAATGATGGAACTGGTATCTGTTATCATTAGATCTGCCAATTTCAGATAAAGATAATTTTTTGAATCTTCGATATAAAATACGTCTTTAGTCTTCTTGATGCTTAAAACATAGTCTTGACTTGTAAATGGATGTAGGCTTACCATCACATTGTATTCATCTGTAAGTTCAGCTAATTTATTGTGCCATTTATCTACAGCCGACATTTCAGAACTGTCCCAAGTGGCTGTGAAAAGTATATTTGCTTTATCATTGTTAAACTTAAGTCTGTTTTTTAAATCCTTTACTTTTTCGTCTGTATCTGCAAACCAAAAAGAATCCAATTTTGGATAGCCACCACTATGTGCACATGTAATCCCAAAATCCTTGGCTTTTTGAACTTCGTGCTCAGAAGTAAAAAGGAACATATCAAAAGCATTGTATCTTTTAGCTTTTATGAAATTCTTAAAATGGTAGGCTCCATGATTTAAAGCAAGTTTCTTAATTCTTTTGGAAGGAAATTTATGAAAGGCATGTCGGGTCATAATAATGACATCCGGGAAAGTGGGCCAAAGTATTGATTCAATACCATAGTTGACTAACTCTTTTTGGACTTTTTTATTTTTGGCCACTATTTTAATTTCAGAAAGATATGGTCTTACATTTTCAAAAATGACGTAGTCAAGATAAGCGTCGCAATAAAAATGAATTTGTTTTTGTTTCCGAAAAATAGTCAGAACTTTCCATATAAATGTATAAGGAATCGTTAGTAAATAATATGATAGAGGGAAAGTTATTGTAAGCATTATTTTAAGACTTATAGGTTTTGAAGTAATGTTGAATTTCAGTAAAAATATCTTCAGGCTTACTATTTTGTATACATTGATGATGACCTAATGGGCAATTATTCCCTCCATGTTTCCCACAGGGTCTGCAATCTAACTCAACTTCTAATATTTTGTCTCTTTCTCTGTAAGGATAACATCCAAATTTTTTTACTGTGGGTCCAAAAAAGGCAAATACATTTGTTTTAACAGCATTAGCCATATGCAGTGGTGCACTATCATTACAAATAACTAAATCCATTTCTTTGATGAGGGCACTGGATTCCAGAATGGAAAGTTGGCCAGCATAATTGTGAATGTTTTTAAGCCCTGATTCCATCCTTATTCTTTCGCATAAAGCATACTCATCTTTACCACCAATTAAATATATTGAATATTTTGTGCATTTCTTAAGGAGTTCTGTAAAGTATTTTTCAGGCCATTTTTTGGTAGCCCAAACCGAGCCAGGTGCCAATGCAATTTTTAGTACAGCTTTCGAATCTTTAAGCAGTGATTTTGCTTTTTTTATATCAGAATTACTGCAATAAATCACCGTTTCATTATTAAGTTTTTTGTTTGTGAAATTACGAACTAGTAATAAAACCCGATCTCTAATATGAAGGCTCCTATCTATGGCTACTTTTTGGCTTAGTAATTTTTGTGTTTCGTATCCTATTCGCTGCTTTACCCCAGATAAAAACATGATCAGACTGGAGGTTAATGAAGATTGTATGGAAAATGAAATGTCGTATTTATTTTTTCGAAGGGCTAAAACTAAAGGGAAAAAGGCTTTTAGTTTATTTGTTTTTTTTCGCTTATTAAAAGTGTAAATTTTATTTATATGTGGGTTGTTTTTGAGTACCGAAGCTGTTTCGGGTATGGCAAGTACATCGATGCTTGCATCGGGCCAAATATTATTCAATGCACCGAAAATAGGGGTGCTCATAATTACATCACCCAAAAATGCAGTTTGAATTACGAGGATTTTTTTAATATGTCTTTGTGTTGAATTGATAATTCAATTTGTCAAATTAGTATGAGCTCAAAGTTATTAAATTTGAGAGATAAATTAAAACTGACTTTTGTGTTAGTAATCTCAAGGCTTGCTTGAAGTTTATCCTGAGGATAAATATTCGCACGAGCTAATTTTTGTGATTGAGTAAATTTTTAATAAGAATCTTAGTAAATATCTAAATCCTGGCTAACGATTACTTTACCCTTATATGTTTTTGCTATTTCAGCAATCATTTCTTCATCGGTAGCACCCCAATTTAACACATGATTTAGAACAATTAATTTGGCTTGTGCTTTATTGGCAATCTTGGCTAATTCGTAAGTGGAGGTATGATTTTGGGCATGGTATTTTTTCCAGAATTCATTTTTAGTCAGATATTTTTCATGCGAATATATTTCATGAATGAGTATATCGGCTCCTTTGGCATACTCAGCTACTTTATTGGAGGGGGCACAATCGCCCGAAATAACAATCACTTTATCGGGAGTTGTAAAACGAAATCCCCAGGCATTGGGCCAACTACCATGAGTAACAGGGAAAGCTTCAACTTTCACATTTTCGTCGTTATAGATAATACCCTCTTTGGTAAATTCATGACTGTTAACCCGCCAACCTTGATTGTTGGCTGGTTCAGCTCCATATAAGCGGTAACGAATGTCTTCTTCATATGCCGTAAGGATGTGCTGAGTCATTTTATTAATACCTTCAGGACCATAAACTTCAAGGGGCTCATTACGACCCATAACCCAAGGAGTAAGAATTAAATCAGGATAACCTGTAGTGTGATCTGAATGCAGATGCGTTAAGAATGCCCGTTTAATATTTTTTGTATCTAGACCTTTGATATTTCCTCCATATCGTGGTGATAAAGCTGCTGCTTGACGAATTAGCCCAGGACCAAAATCTATAATATAAGGAGTGTCGTTTATTACAATGGCAATGGAACAACCCGATTTAGTTGGGTTTGGATTTGGATTTCCTGAGCCCAGCATGACCACTTTGGTAATTTCTGAATCGGAAAAATCACGTTGAGCAAAAACAATGGATGAAGTGAAAAATAAAGCGAGTACGATAAATATGTTTGATTTCATAAACTGTTTTTTTTACAAATATAAAAAAAGCTTATTAGAGGACTTCTCATCTTAATTCTTATTTGACTTTTATTATCTTTAAGAAAAAAAACCTATGAAAACACATTACATCAAAATCATTAGTACGTTATTTTTTGTTTTTTGTCTTTCAACTGTTTTTGCCCAACATGAGCAAAACGAACGAAGAAAACAACATGAACAAAAGGAAGAACTGGAAAAGGATATTAAAAGCATTCATGAAATAATTGCAGAATCCTTAAATCTTAAAATCGAACCCATAGTAATAAATAATTTAAAACCGCGTTGGTTTTGCCCCTTTGTAAAACAGGATTTTTATTATACCGATATTGAAGTTTCCATTACCAATTTTAGCCTTAAACCAGCTACTATTCGCTTTATTCTGTGGAATGATAAAGGTGAAATAGAGTCAAGTTTTGATTACGAAGTAAAAGGCAAGGCTCAGCTGGTATTTGACCTGAAATGGGAAGAAGAGGTTGGAGATGTTGTATTTCCAAAGTTCAGAGGTTCCATGGAATTACAGTCCGATTCCCCGGCTGTTT
>JAOZUV010000096.1 GCA_029938505.1 Bacteroidales bacterium
GCAAGCCGATTTAAACTATATCGGAAGCATTGCTATTGATGAAAATTTGATGGATGCTGCTAACTTAATCGAAAACGAAAGAGTCCATATTTACAATATTAATAATGGTGAACGATTGGACACATACGTTATTAAAGGTGAAAGGGGATCAGGAATAATTTCATTAAATGGAGCTGCAGCTCGTAAAGCAGAGGTTGGCGATTTGGTGATTATTGTTTCTTATGCCTCCATGGATTTTGAGGAAGCAAAATCATTCAAGCCAAGCATTTTATTCCCAGACAGTAATAACCAATTAAAATAGTCGTTTGAAGAAGAGACTACTTTCGGTATTAAATTTTACGATTTTCTTTTTAATCGGCTTATTCTTATTATGGCTGGTATTTCGGAAAATTGATATTGAAAAATTTGTAGAACAAATTTCTGAAGCCAACTATTGGTGGGTTTTACTTTCGTTTGTATTTGGCATAATCAGCCATTTTTCTCGTGCTCTTCGTTGGAACATTTTAATTAACTCCTTAGGTTATAAAACAAAAGCAAAAACTACATTTTATGCTGTTATGGTTGGTTATTTAGCAAATATGGCCATCCCACGTTTGGGTGAAGTTTCACGTTGCGGGATGTTACATAAAACAAATAAGATCCCCATGAACTCGCTTTTAGGATCAGTACTTGCGGAGAGGTTTTTTGATCTTATTATTTTACTTTCATTAATTTTTGTTGTTATTGTTTCACAAATGGAAGTAGTTGGTGGTTTTGTAAATAAATTAATTTTCGAACCTCTTCTTTCAGGAATGTCAAATAATTATATCGGATTTTTATATTTGATTGGAATTATTTTAGTTTTAATATTCATTTGTTGGTTTCTACATAAAAAATTAAAATCTCGATTACAAGAGATTGAGTTTTATCAAAAAATTAGATCATTTATTTCTGGATTTTGGGCTGGAATGAGCACTATTATTAAACTCAAAAAGAGAAGTCTATTTTTCTTCTATACTTTTGTGATTTGGTTTATGTATCTCTTAATGACTTATGTGGTATTTTTCTCAATGGAGGCTACATCAAATCTTCAGATTATTGACGGCATAACAATTCTTGCAATAGGAAGTTTAGGAATGGTTGCTCCTGTACCTGGCGGCATTGGTGCTTATCATTTTATTGTGAAAGCAATACTTTTCGAATTATATCATATCCCAAACGACATTGCAGCCTCTTGGGCAACTCTTATTCATACCTCTCAAAGTTTGATGATTGTTATTGTTGGAGCCTTTTCGTATTTTATGATTATCAGTCTTAAAAAGAAAGTAGATCATGAACAAAATGGAACAGCTTAAAAGCAAAATTTATTCTCCCGAAAAACTCAAAAGTCATTTGGCTATTTGGGCATTCCAAAACAAGAAAATTGTTTTTACCAATGGTTGTTTTGATATCTTGCATCTTGGTCATATCGACTATTTATCAAAAGCAAAGGATCTTGGCGACATCTTAATTATTGGCTTAAATACAGACAAATCTGTTCGAGATATTAAAGGCGAAACCCGACCAATTATCGATGAAATTTCGAGAGCTACTATTTTGGCTTCGCTCACTTTCGTGGATGCTATTATTTATTTTGGCGAAGAAACGCCTTACGACCTCATCAATTTTATTCAACCCGATATATTAGTTAAAGGCAGCGATTATAAAGCCGAAGATATTGTAGGTTATGATATCGTAAAAGCCAAAGGAGGAGAAGTTAAAACCTTAGACTTCCTTCCGGGATATTCTACTTCTCTTATCGAAAAACGCATTAAAGAGGCCGAATAATTTATTACCTTTATTCTTCTAAATTTTATTAAAATGGCCAAGACCAAAACACTATTTTTCTGTCAAAATTGCGGAGCACAATCTGGTAAATGGATAGGTAATTGTCCCTCCTGTGGTGAGTGGAATACGTATGTTGAGGAGGTCATTCAAAAAGAAGACAAAGCTTTACCAACTGTTTTAAAACAAAGCAAAGAAAATAACAAAGCGCATCTCATTAAAGAAATTGATATCAATTCGGATAAACGAGACACTACTTTCAATAAAGAATTGGACAGAGTATTGGGTGGTGGAATGGTGCCCGGTTCATTGGTGCTCATTGGAGGAGAACCCGGCATTGGGAAATCCACACTTATGCTTCAGGTGGCTTTGCAAATGAAACACAAAAAGGTGTTGTATGTAAGCGGCGAAGAAAGTGCCCAGCAAATAAAAATGCGGGCTGAACGAATCAAGCTTTCGAGCGAATCCTTTTTCATCCTTACCGAAACCCTTACTCAAAATATTTTTAGACAAATTGAGACTATTGAGCCCGATGTTGTCATCATTGACTCTATACAAACCTTGCATACCGATTATATTGAATCCTCGGCTGGAAGCATCTCACAAGTGCGCGAATGTGCCGCTGAAATGCAAAAATATTCGAAAGTTAGCCATGTGCCTGTATTCTTGATTGGACATATAACAAAAGATGGCGCTTTAGCTGGGCCAAAGATTTTGGAACATATGGTTGATACGGTTCTGCAATTCGAAGGCGATCGGAATTATGGTTATCGAATTTTGCGATCGATCAAAAACCGTTTTGGATCAACCTCCGAATTGGGCATTTACGAAATGCAAAGCACGGGTTTACGCCAAGTAGAAAACCCCTCTGAGATTTTAATTTCGCAACGCGATGAGGATGCGAGCGGAGTGGCTATTGCCTCAACCATGGAAGGCTTACGCCCGATCATGATTGAAATACAAGCATTGGTTAGCTCAGCTGCTTATGGCACTCCTCAACGCTCATCCACAGGCTTCGACTTACGTCGATTAAGTATGTTATTGGCCGTACTTGAAAAACGAAGTGGATTCAAACTAGGGGTGAAAGATGTATTTTTAAACATTGCTGGAGGTATTAAAGTGGATGATCCCGCCATTGATCTGGCAGTGATCAGTGCTATCCTTTCGTCGAGTGAAGATATTCCGATTGAACAAAAAGTTTGTTTTGCAGCTGAAGTGGGTTTGTCCGGAGAAATCCGCCCTGTTAACAAAGTTGAACAACGCATTCAAGAAGCTGAAAAATTGGGCTTCGAACAAATATTTATTTCGAAATATAATTTAAAAGGAATCGATTTAAAGAGCCCCAAAATTACCATCACTCCAGTAAAAAAAATTGAGGACGTTTTTGAGCTATTGTTTGGATAAAAGATTATTAGGGATGGCTTCCTCTTGAGGAAGCCATCCCTTTTTCACAAATCTTTTTAAGATCCAATGTTGAAAATCATATGAGAAAGTTTTCTCATTTTTATAAAAATTAATATTCAAAATCGTACACATAAATACAAAAAGCGCACACTTCGAACAGTTTCCGAACATCTATTTATAGTTTTATCTAACTATTTTTCAGACTTTTAAAAAAGTTGGCATAATACATGAGATATGTATTGTCAGTGTTACTTAAAAATAGAATCATGGTAGTTGACTTAAAAGCAAACGAATTGGTGACTAAAGCAGGAGATGTAGAATTTTTCGCACCTGAATCACAAGTAAAGGGTAAACTAATCCTAACTAATCAACGTATTTATTTTAAAACAAAAGACGAAACTCTAAAAGATTATAATATGGAAATTTTACCAAAAGATATCAGAGAGCTATTATATTTTAAAACAAAAATGTTTTTCCAAAATGGCTTAAACCTGGTAAAACAAGATGGTCTTCAATTACGTTTTGTGGTAAAAAACCGTGACTCATGGAGTCAGATGATTAATAGAATGTATTAGTGTAATCAGATACGTTTAGCGTATCTTCCATATATATTTGTTCATAATAAATCCAAAAGGGTTATCATTAAATTGATAGCCTTTTTTTTGTACTCAGAGTGTATGCAAAGCAATACTTCAAGACAAACATTGAGCTAGTCGTTGAGCGTAGTCGAAACGTGCTTTTGATCGCTCAGTCACTTCGGCTACGCTCAGTGACCAAAAAGAAGGACGTTGAGCGAAGTCGAACTAAGTTGAAACGGAGCTTACCCAAAAGATTCGAGACCTTAGACTTTAGATAGTAGAAAATTGTGGTAAACATTATCTTTCTGGCGTCTACTATCTAACATCCAAATTCTTTCTTTAAAAAAGAAATCGGTTTACAAATTTCAATCTCAAATAATTTTTGTAAATTTCGTTTTGAAATTCAATTGAAGAGTTTGTTTTTTCTCCCCAAAACAAATAGCAAAAGTTGATTTTTTTGAAATATAAAGAACATCAAAAAGTATACAATGACATACGAATTCGTATGTTATTGTGCAATAAAAGTGCACATATATACTAGTTAGGCATCATTAAAAATTATGGAAGATTCAATTTTTAGAATATTAGATGGCGATGAAAAAAAATTGTTTGACCAAGGTCACGTAGTTTTTGATTCATCTGCATTATTAAGTTTCTATGGATATACAGATAAAATATCAGAGGAATATTTTAATAAGATATTCAAGGCTTTAGAGAATAGACTATGGTTACCTGCTCAAGTAATTTATGAATTTGAAAAGAATAGGAAAAAAGTAATAAATAAACCCAAAGGAGATTATCAAAATTTAATAAATAGTAACAGCAGAAAAGAAGGTGGTTTCTTAGATTCAGTAAAAAATGCAATAAGTATAATTCGAAAGAATTTTGGAAATATTAATGGTCAAATTAATGCCTTGTCTGAAAAAACAATAAAAGACGACAAACATCCTCATATCAAACAGGATTCAATACATGATTTTAAACAAAACATGACTGATTTTGAATCTTCTATTGATAAAATTGGTTTGGCTTTCGAGACTCTTTTATCAAACACAAAAGAACAGATTGGTTTCAAAATAAATGAGATTGAAGAGAATGCAGTTACTGATAATTTACGAAAAAGATTAAATACTTATTTTTCTATTGGCAAACAATATTCGTACGAAGAAATGCTAACTATTATTCGTGAAGGAAAGTTTAGATACGAAAATGAGATTCCTCCTGGTTATAAAGATGAGGAAGACAAAATTGGATTTCAAATGTATGGCGACCTTATTCTTTGGTTTCAAATAATAGATTATGCGAAGAAAAAAAAATGTCCAATTATTTTTGTTACGAATGATGTGAAAGAAGATTGGTGGCATCAAGAAAATGACGAAAACATACCTAGACACGAGCTACTATATGAATTTAAGGATAAGACCAACCAAGCTATATGGTTTTATACAACAGACCAACTTATTTATAAATCAAATCAGTACTTGAAAACAGATATTTCTGAAACTGTAATTGAAGAAGTAAAAACAGCAAATGTTAACGCAAATGAATTAGAATGGTTAGAGTTGTTACAAGATGCTCTTGACAATAATGAGACTGTAAAAGCAAATCATCGATATAAATATAAAGGCAGGTCATTAGGAACTTTCCTTGTGGGTGTTGCTCAGCGAAATAAGGATGGAAAAAAAATAGAATTAAGAGCAGAAATTGAAGAAATTGGATTTGATTTTGATCTAACAAGCCGTACTCCAGAGGCTTCAACAAAAAGATTCATTAAACGATTATCTACTGACGAATCACCAAATAAGATGAACTATCAGAATTGGTTTAATCAAACTATTGCACCTAAAAAGGATAGCTTGTCAGAGAGTACTATTGAAGAATTAAATCAGGTTTGGGAACTGAAATTCAATGAGCCTAGATATTGGGATATTCCTTCAAAAATTAAAGACAGAGTTGATGAATGGAAAGAATTTAGGTATGATTCTGAAATTAATCCAAGAGGAAAATGGTCTACTCATGATAAGGAAATGGGAGACATTTATTTCTGGGTTCTCAAACGCAAAAAAGATGCTGACTTTATGAGTCTTATAATTGACCAATTTAATGAAACAGAAATTGAAGAACTTAGAAATGAGGGATTCCCTGTGTAAATAACGAATGCCTAACAATGGCTCATAATGCATAGGCCTGCCGCAGGCGCAACACAGGCCAACGCATCATAGCCGAACCGTTAAGCGCAATTAAGAAAACATGAATATATTAATATTATTAATCGGTATTTTCTCATCAACGGTGATAATGACTGGAAGTGAAGAAAACAATATTGAATTTGATAAAAAATTCGCTTCAAAGTATGCTATAATAGCACTTAAAGAATATTATTCAAATTCGCAACAGATAAAAAGTAATTTCAGAAGTGACTATAAAACAATGAATCCTATTATCACCTATCGAAAGCTTAAGGACTGTCAAGGAATTGAGAGAGACGTTGTATTAGTTACGTTTGAGAGGATAAAACGAAAAGGAAGTGCTTCAGTTTACATGAAATATCAAGATGGTTTTCTTGTATCAATATTAAACAGGTCTTTTAGTTCTGTTAATCCAAATTCGACAATAGAACAATTTAAACAGTTAAAACAATATAAAAACTATGACATAGCTGAATTTCTGTTTGGATGTGGAGTTTAAAAACGTCTAACAACAGCTATAGTGCATGTCGCTTAGGTCGGTAAAAAAACATCATGAAAAAAAACATAATCTTTTTTGGACTCTTCCTAATTACTATCATTGCTATAGTAAATTGCTCCAAAAATGAAATAGAAGCAAATCAAGAAAAACTGTTAGGAAAATGGATATCATTAAATAAAAGTGATACTCTTGATTTTACCACAAAAGATGATTTTTATAAATCAAATGGTCATATGAATTATGACCATTATGATTATCAACTATTTAAAGACTCCATCGAAATAGGCTATAGAGGAAAAATGTATGTATTAGTAAAACCTACTATGCACAAATATCAATTTGATAATAATCTTATAATTGATCTCAGTAACAAACAATGTTATGGATTTGAAACAGAATTATTGACATATATAAAAGAAAAATAAAATGCCAAACGTTAATAACGGCTCATAAAACGTCCGCGCTCGGTAGAAATGTGGCAAATTTTCGTCTTACTTCTTTTTGAATCTATGTTTAATCAATTTTCTTTTCCATTCATCTCCAAAAAAATCAAAAACATTAAGAGAATAGATTCCTAACACTACTCCCCAAGAAAGTAGTATCCATAAAAAAACCTTCCAATTGGATGAATCACTAAGGGCAAGAATAAATGGAACCAACAAGCTTAAAATAGCAATGGCAAAAAGTTTATAAAAACCTTTTACATTTTGAACGTACTCTTCTTCTTTTCTAATCTGTTCCTTTTCCACTTTCTTATCTGAATCAACAATATTGGTTTCAAAAACAGCTGCCAAAGATTTCAATGATTCTAAACCTGCATTTTCTCCATT